>CAYYSC010000055.1:2827-10039 GCA_964474065.1 uncultured Rhodospirillales bacterium
CATCCTGCATGCGTTCATCGACGAGCTATTCCCCCGCACGAAGGCGAACGGCTGCTAGCCCAGGTTACGCGGGCAGCGGCAGACGGGAAGCGGCTTGCGTTGAAGCCCGGTGCACGGTTGGTGGGACGCTACTTGGTCTACTCTCCATCGCGGCCGGGACTGGCCGCCTCCCGTGGTTTGGCCGATAAAGACGCAGCGCGCCGATTACAGGGTGCATTGCGGACGGCGGTGCGACAAGACGAAGGCGTGGTCGTCCGCGCAGCCGCGGCCATCCATGCCGATGATCCTGGGCCTCTGCTGACTGAACTGGAACGGCACCGTCAGGCATGGCGCACTGCAGAGGCGTTTGCGGGGCTGGGCGAAGCCCTCCCCGCTCCTTCTCTTTGGGAGAGGCTGCTGATCGAACGGACCGGGGCCGGCCCGCTTTGCCTCACAGCGGATACGCCCCGGCTGCAGGCGGCGCTTCGGCAGGCCGCCGCTTGGCCGCAAAGAGAGCAAATTGAGGTCTCCCTCGATACCCGGAACCCCTTCGCCTCCAGCGGGGGGGAGGAGGCGATGGACCAAGCGCTTCAGGCGGACCTGCCACTGCCGAGAGGCGGCCGCCTTTGGGTCGAGCGCACCCATGCCTGCTGGACGGTGGATGTTGACACCGCGGGCACGACGGGGAGCGCTTCCGACCTGCGCCGCATGATCAATCATGCAGCAGCGGTGGAGACGGCACGACAAGTGCGCCTGCGCCGTGCAGCCGGGTCTGTGGTAGTCGATTTTCTCCGAATGGAGCGGCGTGATCATGCGCAGGAAGTGATTGCAGATCTGCGGGCCGCATTCGCGGAAGATCACGCCGACCTGCAGTTCAACGACCGGCTCGACAGGCTTGGCTTCTACGCGTTTTCGCGGCAGCGGCTAGGCCTGGAACTGGCCAATCGCATCGCCGACGGTGGGTTACGCGCGGCAGTGCTGGCCGGGCTTCGGATGTTAACGCGGGAAACGCTCGCGCAACCCGGCCGCCCCCAAGCGCTTGCGCTATCGCCGCAGGGAGCCCATCTGCTAACGGCCATGCCGGTGGCGCTGGCAGAAGCATCCAATATGCTCGGCACCCCCCCCGTCATCCAAACGGATGTGTCTCTCGCACACGCTGCCTTTGCTTTGCGTCCTATCCAGTGAACAATTATGGAGCCTGCGCTCAGTTACTCATGACCGATCGTTCCAAATCTACTTCCGGTGATAACGTCGTCCCGCTGCGCCCCCGCCGCAAATCGAGTCCGTGTCCGATTTGCGGGAAGCCTTCGGTCGCTGAGTACAGGCCGTTTTGCTCGAAGCGTTGTGCTGACATCGATCTGCATAAATGGCTGGGAGAGGACTACCGAGTTCCGAGCCAGGAACTGCCCGACTGGGAGGAAGACCAGTGAGCCTGCTGCGATGGCTTTTCAACCGGGGCAAGAACAAATCGAAGGAGCCACCGGGCCCCAAGATTGTGGAGCTTGAAGAGCGGGAGCCCGTTCATGTGTTCCAGACCCATCTGGCTGGCGACGATCTCCAAAATCCCGACGGCAGCCAGCGCCAGGACATTATCGCGCGAAATGAAGTCGGCGCGGAAACGATCTTGATGGAGCATCGCGGCACCATGGGCCTCGTGGCGGTACATGTGGCTGCCACCGGCGAGCAGATTGGCTTCCTCCCGCGCGAGATTTCCCGGAAAATCAAAAAAGAAGCGCGCGGTTACGACTACAGAACCCTGATCGATGACATCGGCGAGCCTGACCCCGAAACCGGCATCCGCCGGCCCAGTCTCACCATCGAGGTATATGAAAAACGCAAACAGCGTTAAAGTCTCCTGGAACGAATAGCACTCTCGGGAGCCGCCGCCACGCCCGCCCTTCCCTCTTTCGAAACGCTGCTGTTTGACCGCCCGGCGGACAGTGTCCTGCGCATCAGCATGAACCGCCCCGATGCGCGGAACGCCCAGGACCTTCAGATGACCTACGACCTGAACGCGGCCTTCCAGTTCGGCGCGCACGATCAAGGGACGAAAGTCATCATCCTGGCGGGCAGCGATCCACACTTTTCGGCGGGGCACGACCTCCGCGGCAAGGCGGGCAAGACATTGGATGACTTTGCGCCCGTGTCCACCTGGGGCGGGCATGCAGCACCGGGAGCCGAGGGCAGGCTTTCCCGTGAGCACGAGATCTATTTTGATATGTGCCAGCGCTGGCGTGACCTCCCCAAGCCAACTATTGCGGCGGTCCAGGGCAAATGCCTCGCAGGCGGTTTAATGCTTGCGTGGGTTTGCGACCTGATTGTTGCTAGCGACGATGCGCAGTTCTGCGACCCGGTGGTCGCCATGGGCGTCTGCGGCGTCGAATGGTTTGCTCATCCGCATGAACTGGGGTACCGCAAGGCAAAGGAACTGCTGTTCACTGGCGATACGTTCACAGCCGAAGAAGCCCATCGGTTCGGCATGGTCAATCACGTCGTGCCGCGAGCAGAACTTCCGGACTTTGTCGTCACAATGGCGGCTAAGATCGCCACCAAGCCTTTGTTCGCCCTTCGGACTACCAAAGAAGCGGTCAACAAGGCGCAGGATGCGGCCGGTTTCCAGCAGCAAATGGCCACCGCCTTCGCGCTGCATCAGCTTTGCCATAGCCACAACATGCAGGTGCACAATCTGGCCGTCGATCCAGGCGGTCTCGCCCCAAGCGTGAAAGGTCGAACCGATCCGCGCCTTCAAGCCAAACCAGCTGCAGAATGACAGTCTGCAACGGATCTTAGCTCTCGTCGTCAGGCATGGGCCGGAATACCCGGCCTTCTTTTTCGATTTCCCGGCGAATGCCCCGGCGCGCGTCGTCGGGTAGCAGTTGGTCCCGCCCGGCATCGAGAGCCGAAAGCGCTGCCGTGTGCAGCGCGCCGACGATCGCCCGGCCGGTCAATTCATACCGCGCCATCGCAGCCGCAAAGGTCTCCGGGTCCGCCGGTGCAGGATCACGGGGCATTGCCGCCAGCCAGATCCGGCGCCGCTCCGCCTCTCCCGGCATCGAGAACCGGACCATGGTCTCGAAGCGTCCCAAAAAGGCTTCGTCGATATTGCCCCGCAGGTTCGTCGCCAAAATCGCGAGGCCATCATAGGTAAGGATCCGCTCCAGGAGGTAGCTGACCGTCAGGTTGGCATAGCGGTCGTGAGAGTCCTTGACCGCCGTTCGCTTGCCGAACAGCGCGTCTGCCTCATCGAAGAACAGCACCCAGTTGCGATGCGCCGCGGTGTCGAACAAGGCCGCCAGGTTCTTTTCGGTCTCCCCGATATATTTTGACGTCACGGCAGAAAGATCGATGCGGTAAGTCTCTAGTCCCGCCAGCTTGCCGAGCAAACTGGCCGCCAGTGTCTTGCCGGTGCCCGGCGGCCCGTGGAACAAAGCCCGGTGCCCGGTGCGCAAGTGGCCGGCCGGGATGGCGCGTTCTGCGAGAACCTCTCGGAACAGCAGCCACCGGCGCAGGTCCTCCAACTGGTCCAGTGTGCCGGACTCCAGGATCATGTCATCCCATGTCAGCGCCGTCTCGATCCGTCGGGCCGGAAAGCTGGAGGAGAATGCCGGCGCTGCGGCATGACCGATGGTAAGGCGTCCGATCCAGTTACGGGCCAGCAACAGTCGGCCCGACAAATGCGGGGCGCCTGACTCCGCTTCCTCCAGCTTTAGGATACCCTCCCGAGCAAACCAGTGGTCCGGACCAAACATTTGATGCAGGTCCAGGCGGGCCGCGAAATCGTCTCCGGCCAGTAGGAATGCGGCGGTTTCACCGGTCGGGATCAACGAACGGGAATCCCGGTCCCGTCGGCCGCCGAATTGCGGCAAATCCCCCTCCCCGGCCAGGGAGCTTTGCACGGCCCGCTCAAGCAGGCCCGGCCGCACATGCGGCGCCAGCGCAAGAAACAAGACGGTATATTCATCGAAGTTGGGCCCGTAACGATGCGCCAACGCGGCCAAAGCCGAGTCATCGTCAATGAACTGCGGGCGGGGCAGGCTCGCAGAATGCTCCCCTGTCTCTTCCGCCATGCGCGCCCGGATTAGTGCTTCGACAAAAGCCATGCCGCTTCGGAGATTTGCCGCATTGCCGCCCGCATCGCTGGTTTGCGAACCGGCTTTCCTTGCCGCTTGCTCCATTCGGCTATCCCGCCAATTCTCGCATCGGCTGGCTTGCGATCACGGTCTGGCCGCGGCTGACTTGCGTCCGGATCTGCTGGACCAAGCCCTTTTTCACGTCTGGGTCGCCAGACACGAATGGATCCAAATCTTTCCAAATCGGATCTGAGTAGGTGCGGGCATAGACCGAGCGCATGGCCGAAACGTCCGCTTGCAACTCGCCCTTCAGGATCTTGACCGCTTCCACCCGCCGCTTCGGCTGGCTTGGTTCGGCTTTCTCCATCGCCTGGATCTTGGTCACAAAGGTGGCCTTAGTGGATTTGCCTTTGGATCCATAGGTTCGCCCTGCCTCGTGCCGGATCGCCGAAAGATTGATGACATAGGCATTCTGCGCATGCTTGCCAGCGGCGCGCTCCTGCAAGGCTTGACCCTGCTTGACCTGGAAATACTTCTTCTTGCGCAGCACCTTGAAGGTAGCGGCCTGAGGCTGATGATCGCCCGTCAGAAAATCACCGGACGGCTTCGGAATAGTGGCATAGGTACCTGCCAAACCTTCAAGCTTGTAGCGTTCCTTGCCTTTGGCCAGCGCGCTTTTCTTGCCCAGCATGGTCTTAAGGTTCTTGGACATGGTTGTCTGCAGTTTCAGCATTTTCTGCTGCTGCGGCGCGGAGACCGGCTCGCCAGCCCGACGCTTCGCTTCGATGGCGGCAGATAGCGTTCGGATCTCCGCGAGCGTTTTCTTGGCTGTCTGCAATGCGGCTTTTTTCTGTGCCGACATGTGCTGACTCGCTGTCTGTTCCCACGACTTGATAAAGGATGCAAGCGCAGTGGGTGTGGAACGGATCATCGGGTCGCCGCCCTTCGTGAAGTAAAGCGTATGGCTCTCCTCTTCTACGGAGAACTTCTTCTTTGGCCAGAAGAACTTCTTGATTGCCTCCTTCGCCTTCTTCACGCCGGCCTTTGCCTTGCCGAGCAGCTTCTTGGCGAACCCGACGATCTTGTCGATCACCTTGTCGATCACCTTGTTGATTGGCGCAGTGATCTTTTGGAGCAGCTTCTTCACCGCCTTGCCGATCCCGCCAAGACCGATGACGCTTGCGATCAGAGAAATCACCACCGGCAGTGCCCGGCTGAGGGCATCCTCGACCGCCTTGGCTGCGGGACCGATGACACCGGCAGCGATCTTGGCAACCGCGTCGTAGACCGAGAGCACGAATTCCTTGATTTGGTTGAAGCGCTCAACCAGCCACATCACCAGGTCAAACAACAGTTTCAATGCTTTCACGATGGCAGAAGCCGGGTTCATTAGGCTCAGCAGCCAGATGATCCCTTCCTTGATCACCTTGGTGACGACCCACTCCTTGATTCCGCCCACCACCATCTCTTTGAGACCGGAAAGTCGGTCCTTCACTTCCTGCCACAGGCCGGAAAAATCCAGTTTCTTGAGCTTCATCACCAGCGCGAAGCCCTTTTCCACCGTCGCGAAAACCTTGGCCGCCTTCGGGTATTTCTTGATCACCCGGGCTTTGACGTTCTCGTAGGTCAGGCCGAGAATCTGCGCGACCAAGCTGAAAATGCCCGGCAGATCGAACTTGTCAGGCAGTTGGAGGCCTGCTTGCGAGATCGCTCCGGTCAGCCAGGCAATGAGACCTTTCTGCAGATGAACCAGGATATTCTGGCCGAAATTGCGGATGCCTTGCCCAACGCCTGCCATCAGATTGTTGATGAATTTCAAGGGCGCTTTCAGGATCGACGCGATCAGGCTGCCGGCCCGATCCAGAAAGCCGAAAATCGGTTTGGAATCGATCCCGGCAATATCGCACGCAGCCTGTAGCGCAATGCGCAAGGCTTCGGCAAAGTCGCCGGTCAATACCGCGCCCGCAATCTGGACCGCGGCCTTCAGTGCCGTCTGGAACACCTGCAGGATCTTGTCGAGTGCCTTTGCCAGTGCGCTCGCCAATGCCTCAACGCCGGCGATGGCAGCATCGGCTGCCGTGTTGACGCCCTTGATCGCCACATCGACCGTGGCGTCGATCCCGGCATTGATGCGTTTCGCCAGGGCCGGGAACGCATCCTTCAGGTATTTGTTGACTTGGCTCTTGGCCCATTCCCGGAAGTCATTCAGCCGGGCCACGACCCAATTCCGCGCCTTGTTGATGAGGGCGACGGCGGCCTTCTTCGCCTTTTCGATGATCGTCTTCACCGCTTCCCGCAACTTGGTGAAGATGGTGTCGATCGCTTCGGTCACCGCCTTTACGGCTTTCTTGACCGCACTGGCGACGCGATCCCACCAGCTTTCCTTTTTCTGTTCCCGCTCCAGCTCCTTCTTCTTGTCGGCGGCTTTTTTCTCTTCCTCTTTTTTCTTGGTCTCGGCCTTCTTCTCGCCGTCCTCCAGCTCCTTGCGGGCCTTGCTCTCCTCGGTCTTGACGTGGTCGCCGACCGCTTTTCGTTTGGCGGTTTGTTCCTTGGCCGCGTCGCTGGAGAACTGGTTGACCTGCTCATATGCGCCGGCAACGCCTTCACCCTGCTGGCGCGCGACGTCCTTCCGGCCGTCGAGCACGGCTTGCTTTTGCTGGCTGTCTGCGTCCAAATTGATCTGACGCGCCTTCGCGGCGGCACTTTCCTTTTCGCGCGCACTTTCGGTATCGCGGGTCTTTGCTGCCGCCGCGGTTTCGGCGTCCGCCTGCTTCAGGCCCGGCTCCAGCTTTGGCTTCAGATCGGTATCGGCCTTGTCCCGAACTTCCTTGGGATATTCGGCCTCCACATAATCCGCCGCGCCCTGCGCAGGCGGGATCGGTTCCGGCCGGGCCGCAGGCTCGGTCTGCATTTGCGGCTTGCGCGCCTCGTCGATCCGGCGCGGCTTGATGTTGGACTGGCCCGGATGGTTCCGGAATGCTTGGGTCTGGATGTCCCGTTGCGCCCGCAACTGGCTGGCACCGTCTTCCTTTTGCCGGTCCATCCGCCCCGGATCGGAGTCCCCTTCCAGGGCCACGTTCTCCCTCGGCCCGGCGCTGGTGGAGACCCCGGGGTCGCTGGTCGGGATGCGGTTCATCAGATTGCCGATGGAATTGCGCAGCCA
>CAYYSC010000055.1:10139-12207 GCA_964474065.1 uncultured Rhodospirillales bacterium
CGGGGTCGCTGGTCGGGATGCGGTTCATCAGATTGCCGATGGAATTGCGCAGCCATGCGAGGAAGCCGCCTTCCGGCTGCCTGTCCATCAGTTTCTCGGTTTCCTGGTTGGTGGGCGGAGGCGCGTTGTCCCGGTGCGGCTCGGCCTGCAGTTCGCCGGGTGACGCGCCGGCGATGCCGTCGCCGACGTCCGTTCCGGCAGGGACCGGAATCTCGTCCGCCGGGGTAATGCCTGGATCAACGTCACCGCCGGTCTGGGCTTTCAGTTCCGGTGCGCTTTCAGCCGCCTGAGCCTGTTCGGCAGCGATCTTTTGGTCCAGGGCGGCCGCCAAATCCGGGCCGGTTGCCGCCACCGCGGACGGAGACGCCCCCGTAAAGCTTGCCATCGCCTCGTCGGTCGAGCCCTCCAGGCTTGCCTTCTCCACCTTGGCAATCGGCTCGGCCGGCGGGATCGGCGCGGGCGGCGGCAGTTCGAGCCCCACCTCAGCCGCCGTGCCGGGTTGTGCCTCCGCCGTCGGCGCCACGTCGCCTTCGAGCGCGGAAACGTCGGTCGGTTCGGAGGTAAGCGGTTTTTCCGTTGCCTCCGTTTCCTTCGGAGCGGGACCCAGATCTTCGGGCGCGCGCGTCGTCTCGACCAGCGGCACTTTCGGCAGCTTCATCTTCGCCATCGGATCGAAGAAGGTCAGCCATTCACCAACTGGCCCCCACTTCTCCTGTACTTGGCCGCCCAGATTGTCGGACCCGGCGGTGTTGCCGTTGATGGTGCGCACCTGCACGTCCTTGACCGGCTTCCCGGCAGCGTCCGCCACGCTTTCCAGACCTGAAACGAGCGCGAAATGATCGTTCTTACGGCGGTAGGCGATATCTCCCTTCTGTGGCAAGCTGCCGGGCGGGCGCGGCTCCACATGCTCCAGAATACTCATGCCGATCTTCCAGTCGGGCAGCGGCACCCCCGCGGATTTCAGCGCCCACCAAGCGAAGATTCCGCACCAGTGCGGCAGAGCATCCACCTTTTCCGGCCCTCCCGCCGGGTCCGGGATCAGGGTGATTTTCTGAATCACGCTCGGATGGATGGTGTCCCCGCCAAAGGCCGTGCGGAAATAGGTCAGCAGCCGCTCCCACCCGACCCGATTGCCTTCGGCATCCGTTAGCTTGGTGTTGACCAGCCCCTCCTCGGCCCGCGCCAGGCGGATTGCCTCCAACGCTTCCGGCCGAACCATCATCACGTCCGAATCGTCCGGCTGGAGTTGAACGACCTGTTGCTTGACTGACCCCTGCTGGATCGTGTGGGCGATCTCATGCGCGAGCAGGTGTTCCCCTTCGGGCGTGCCAGGCTGAAACTTGTTGGCGTTGAAATAGATATCCCGCCCATGCGCGAACGCTTGTGCTCTTAAGGCCTTTGAGAGTTCTACTGCCAACGCGTCCGTGTGGATGCGGATGCCCGAGAGGTCCGCGCCGAACCGGTTTTGCATGCGGCGGCGGGTCTCCTCGGGCAGGGGGTTGCCCAATCCCCGCGCGGCACGGAGCCGCCGCTGAACGAACGCCATTCGTTGGGTGCGCCGCTGGCCGGCAGCTTGGGTTGAGGACGCCTGAGTGGCTCGCGCCTGAACCTCTTCCTCTTGGGTCTGAACTTCCTCTTCCTCGGCTTCCGCCTGTGCCTGTATTTCTTCTTCTTCCCCAGCCTCGGCCTGGGCTTGGAGTTCTTCTTCCTCTTCGGCTTGAGCCTGAATCTCCTCCTCTTCTTCGCTATCAGCCCGCGTCTGAAGTTCTTCGCCTTCGGTCGTGGATTGAGCTTGGATTTCCTCTTCTTCTGTTTCCGATTGGGCCTGTGCCTCTTGGTCTTCTTGCAGTTGTAGCTCGTCGATGATCGGCTCACGGGCCTCCCGGTCCATCGGTGACGCCTGGGCCTCGTCATCCTCCGGGGTACGCTGCGCGGTCGGCGTGAGTCGCCCTGCGATCGCACTTCCGTCCGCTAACGGACCTCGCCCGTGCACGACGCCGTCTGCCGCCCGATCGGCCTCCTGCTCGAAGCGATCCAGCCCGCCCCGGTGCCTTGCTCTTGCCATTCC
>CAYYSC010000056.1:0-12143 GCA_964474065.1 uncultured Rhodospirillales bacterium
GCTTGCCGCAGAAAGCCGGGTGGGCGCGCCGCACCGCTCGACAGATCCGCTCCGCGCCGCCATGGACTCGCCCTTCGACTACGCGGCCAATACGCGGGTGTTCGTGGTCGGCGATGTGGCGCGGAACAGTGCCGATCAGGTCGCCGCGGCCTACCGGACCCTCTTCCAGGCCTCGGAGGGCGGCGGGCTAGGCCTTTTCACCGCGATTCACCGGCTGCGCGCTGTCTACCAGCGTTTGGCTGGCCCGCTGGAGGAAGCCGATATCGGCCTTTATGCCCAGCATATAGACCGGCTGGACACGGCAAGCCTCGTTGACATTTTCCGGGCGGACGAGAACGCCTGCCTGCTCGGTACCGATGCCGTGCGCGACGGCGTGGACGTGCCTGGCCGTGCGCTGCGCCTGATCGTTTTCGACCGGGTGCCCTGGCCGCGGCCCGATATCCTGCACAAGGCCCGGCGCAAGGCCTTTGGCGGCGGCCGTTACGACGACCAGATCACCCGCATGCGCCTCCGCCAGGCATTCGGGCGCCTCGTGCGGCGGGCGGATGACGCCGGCGTGTTTGTGCTACTCGATTCCGCGCTTCCGTCCCGTCTTGCCACCGCCTTTCCGCCAGGTGTTACGATCGAGCGGGTCGGCTTGGCCGAAGCGGCAAGCGAGACCCGGGCTTTTCTGGCGGCGAAGGGCCTTCTGAGCGACAGGCGGTCCGGGGCGTAAGCACGCCGAAGACTTGACGGCGGCAGCCAAGCGCTTTTTATGCGTATCTGGCTCTCATGAAGGGCCTGCATATCTGCCGTCCTGCATCAGAAAGGCGCCCCTCCCATGGCTCCAGCGTCCGAGCAGCCCATCCTCGACCATCACTCCGCGCTGATTTACGTCATGGTGCTGGTCTCCGCCTCCGACGGCGAGATGACCGACGCCGAGTTGTCCAGCATCGGCGAAATGGTCACGCACCTGCCGATTTTCCGGAACTTCGACGTGGAGCGCCTCTCCGAAATCGCCGGAGGTTGCACCGACCTTCTGCAAGACGAGAACGGCTTGGATACCGCCCTGTCGCTGGTGAATGCCGGCCTGCCCGAAAAGCTGCACGAGACGGCCTATGCCCTCGCCTGCGACGTTGCCGCGGCCGACGGCGCGCTGACCCAGGAGGAATTGCGCCTGCTGGAGATCATCCGGCACGATCTGAAGGTTGGGCGCCTTCCTGCGGCTGCGATCGAACGCGGCGCCAGGGCCAGGCACGCCGTCCTTTAGACCCGTCCCCCGCTGCCGCTGCCGCGCGGTCGGGCGTCAGTTCGACCCGGCTACGCGGCAGCGTTTCCGGGTGCTCGCGCTGGACCCAGGCCAGCATCTTCTCGCGGATCCCGCAGCGCAGCTCCCAGGCGGCCGAAGAATCGGCGGCGCTGACCAGCAGGCGGATCTCGACCGTCTCCTCTCGCGCGTCGGTCACATGCAGCACGCAGACGCGCTTGTCCCAGTGAGGGGACTCGTGCGTCACCTCCTCGAACTTCCTGCGCACGTCGTCCATCGGCGTGTCGTAATCCAGATAGAGAAACACCGACCCCAGGATCTGCGCCGACTGGCGCGTCCAGTTCTGGAACGGGTTCTCGATGAAGTAGGACAGTGGCACCACCAGCCGCCGCTCGTCCCAGATGCGGACGACGACGAAGGTCATGCTGATTTCCTCGATCCGGCCCCATTCGCCCTCGACGATCACCACGTCGTCGATGCGGATGGGCTGGGCCAGTGCGATCTGCACGCCCGCGATCAGGTTGGCGAGCGCCGGGCGCGCGGCCATGCCGACGACAATGCCGGCGATACCGGCCGACGCCAGCAGGCTGACCCCGAACTCCCGCACCGCCGGGATCGAGGCCAGAATGATCGCCGCCGAAATCAGCAGGACGACCGCCACGGCCACGCGCGAGAGCACCGCGATCTGGGTGCGCATTTTCCGGGCGGTGAGATTGTCGGCGACGTCCGTGCGGAAGTGCCGTTCGGCGCGTGTCTGCAGCGCATGGATGACCCGCACCAGCCCCCAGGCGAAGGCGGCGATCGCGAGCACATAGCCGAGACGGCGGAGCGGCATGTTCAGCCCCGCCGGCAGGTCCAGCAGCGCGACGGCGTTCGCCGCGACCACGGCCAGGACCAGCAGGCGCGTCGGCCATTTCAGACTGGCGGCGAAGCGGGCGGCGTGGCGGTCCTCGCCGACATGGGCGTAGCGGGCGATGGCTCTGAAGATCAGCGCATGCAGCACCAGGCCCGCCAGGATGAGCAGCAGCACGCCGCCGATCCGGTACAGCGTCTCCGGCTCGACCGGCAGCGTGGCGAGCCAGGCCTCGATATCGGCCCAGGCAACTTCATCCATGGCGGCCTCCGGGCGCGGCGGTACACGAAAAGGTCATCCGCCCTATGTGAGGCCGTGCGCCGCGATGACAAGCAGGCGAGGTGGAAGCTCCCCGAACCAAACAGAGCTCGAGTTCCATTGCCTTGCTTATCTCCGCCTCTGGGTGGCCCAGTTTAACCTGACCCATAACATCTCCAGCGCCGGGCTCAGCACGCCACCCACCGGATCACGACGAACTGACCGGGGAGCGGCGTGCGCGCCTCTCGTTTCCGGGCGGGGACGGGCCATACTACACGGGTGCCCGCCCGCAAACTTCGAGGAAGGCCGCATGAACGAGGCCGGACTGCTGCTCGCCGTTCTAGCCCTGTTTGGCTACGCGCTGATCGCCCGCCGCCTGGCCAACACGGTCCTGACCGGACCGATGCTGTTTCTCGGCCTGGGCTGGGCGCTGGCCGAGATGAACCTGCTGCACGCGGAAGAAGCGCGGGAATTCCTGCTGATCCTGGCGGAGATCACCCTGACCGTCGTGCTGTTCTCCGATGCCGCCGTGACCGACCTGGACCGGCTGCGGCGCCGCCCCGTATGGCCGGAGCGCATGCTGCTGCTCGGGCTGCCGCTGGCGATGGTGCTGGGAACCCTGCTCGGCCTGTTGCTGCTGCCGGAATGGCCGTTCTGGGAAGTGGCGCTGATCGCCGCCATCCTGACGCCGACGGACGCCGCCCTCGGCAACGCCGTCTACTCCAATCCCGCCGTGCCGGGGCGCGTCCGCCGGGCCCTGACCACCGAAAGCGGCCTGAACGACGGACTCTCCCTGCCGCTGATCCTGATGATCGGCTGCATCGCCGTCGGCGGGGCCGGCGCTCACGAGGCCATCCAGGGCAACTGGCTGGTGTTCGCTGCCAAGCAAATCGGGTTCGGCCTGCTGGCGGGCGCCGTGCTTGGCTGGCTCGGTGCGCGTGGCATGCTGTTCGCCGCCGGGCGCGGCTGGAGCAACGACGCCTTCGAGGGAATCGGCGTGCTGGCGCTGGCGGGGTCGGCCTACCTGACCGCCTATTACAGCGGCGGCAACGGCTTCGTCGCAGCCTTCGTCGGCGGGCTGGCGTTCGGACACGTGATGAAGGGGCGCTGCGCCTTCGTCTTCGAGTTCATGGAATCCGAGGGCCAAGGCCTGGTGCTGGGCACGTTCCTCCTGGCCGGTGCCGCGCTGCTTCCCGGCGCGGCGGCCTCGATCGAGCCGGCAACGCTCGCGCTGATCCTGTTGAGCCTGCTGGCAGTCCGGCCGCTCGCCATCGGCATGGCGCTCCTGCGGACGCGGACCCCGGCCATCGACAAGCTGTTCATGGGATGGTTCGGACCGCGGGGACTGGCGACAATCGTGTTCTCCCTGTTCATTGTCGAAGAGTTGGGCGGACTGCGCCGGAGCGAGGACATCGTCAACATTGCTGCGGTGGCGGTGCTGGCAAGCGCAGTTCTGCACGGTGTCACAGCCGCACCGGCGGCGCGATGGCTGGGGCGGCGGATGGAGGACAGCTTGGAACCGGGGGAAGAGCCGGTCGAAAGGACGGACGGCGCCCGCGACCCGGACACCGCCCGCGGCAGCCAATGAGTTACGCAAAGGCCCTGGCCGACGGAAAGGCTTTTTGGCTCACTGGCGGCGTGCTGGTAGGTTCCGGCCTCCGTTGATCGCGACGGGTCGATCGCAGCCCTTCTTTATTTGACCTCACAGGAGTTGGCTCGCATGTGCGGCCGCTATGTTTTCACATCCCCGGCGGAAGCGCTGCTGCGCCTCTTTGGGATCGAGATCCCGGCGGAAGCGCCCTCCGCCTACAACATCGCGCCAGGGCAGGATGCCTGGATCGTGCGGGCGGGCGCGCAAGGGACGGAAGCCGCGGCCTTGCGCTGGGGCCTGGTGCCGTTCTGGGCGAAGGACACGAATATCGGCTACAAGATGATCAACGCCCGCAGCGAAACGGCCGCCGAAAAACCCGCCTTCCGCGAAGCGCTGAAGCGCCGCCGCTGCCTGATCCCCGCCGACGCCTTCTACGAATGGCACGCGGGCGAAAACCCGAAACAGCCCTATCTCGTCTACCGGAAGGACCGGTCGCCGCTGCTCTTCGCGGGCCTTTGGGAATGTTGGGAAAAGGGAGATGGGCCACTGGAAACCTTCGCGGTGCTGACCAAGCCCGCAGACGAGGCGATCGCCTGGCTGCACGACCGTCAGCCAGTGGTGCTAGGCCAAGACGCATCCGAAGCCTGGCTGAACGGCGGCCCCGAAGTGGCACAGGCGGTGCTGGAGAAGCCGGCGGCGGTGGACTGGGCATGGCACAAGGTCTCCCGCGCCGTGAATGCAACCCGCAACGAAGGGCCCAGCCTAGTCGACCCCTGGCAGCAGGCCCAGGGCTCGCTGCTCTAACGGTGAGGAGGGAGGCTCCCTTCCGTGCAGAAGCCCCCTCAGCGATCATGCGCAGGCGGCCACCGCACGACGGGCCATCACGCCGATCAGATGGGCCCGGTACTCGGCATCGGCATGAAGATCGCTGTTCAGGTTCTCCGGAGGCACAACGCCGTCCGCAATCGCGTCCGGACTGAAGTTGGAAGCGAGGGCGCTCTCGTATTCCGGGACCCGGAACACGCCGGCATTGCCCGCCCCCGTAACCGCGACGCGCACGCCCTCGGAAAACTTCGCGACGAACACGCCGACCATAGCGTAGCGGCTGGCCGGGTTCGGAAACTTGGCGTAGGCCGCCTTTTCAGGGATCGGAAACAGCACCTTGCGGATGATCTCGCCCGGCGTCAACGCCGTCTCGAACAGGCCGGTGAAGAAGTCGTCTGCAACCAATTCCCGTTCTGCCGTCTGGATCGTCGCGCCCAGGGCAAGGGCGGCTCCAGGGTAGTCCGCCGCCGGGTCGTTGTTGGCTAGTGACCCGCCAACGGTGCCGCGGTTGCGCACCGCCTGATCGCCGATACCATTGGCAAGCGAGGCCAGCGCCGGCAGCGCCCCCTTGATCTCGTCCGAAGCTGCCACCTGGGCATGGCGCACCATCGCCCCCAGAACGACATTGCCGCCGGCGACCGACATTTCCTGCAGTTCCGGAATGCCGCCAAGGTCGACCAAATCGCTCGGCGCGGCAAGCCGCAGCTTCATCGTCGGCAGCAGGGTCTGGCCGCCTGCCAGGACAGTCGCATCCATCGCCCGGGCAATCGTGTCGGACGCCTCTGCCAGACTTGTGGGTTTCACGTAATTGAACGCGTGCATAACCTTTCCAGCCTCCCCTTATTGTTTTGCCGCCTGGATTGCGCGCCAGATCTTGCGCGGCGTCGCCGGCATCTCGATGTGATCGACCCCGTACTCGCTGAGCGCGTCGACAACGGCGTTAATGACCGCCGGCGGCGAACCGATCGCTCCTGCCTCGCCGCAGCCCTTCACGCCCAGAGGATTGTGGGTGCAGGCGGTTACCTGATGGTCCACCGTGAAACTAGGCACGTCGTCCGCGCGCGGCATGGCGTAGTCGTTATAGCTGGCGGTAAGGAGCTGGCCGTTCTCGTCATAGATCGCTTGCTCCAGCAAGGCCTGGCCAATGCCCTGCACGAGACCGCCATGGACCTGCCCCTCGACGATCATCGGATTGATGACGTTGCCGAAGTCGTCAGAGGCATGCATGGAGCAGATTTCGACGATGCCCGTCTCCGGGTCCACCTCGACTTCGCAGACATAGCTGCCGGCGGGGTAGGTGAAGTTGGCGGGATCGTAGAAAGCCGTCTCCTCGAGCCCCGGTTCCAACTCCTCGAACGGGAAGTTGTGCGGAACATAGGCCGTCAGCGCCACCGTTCCGAAGTCAACTTCCTTGTCCGTTCCCGTCACCTTGAAGGTGCCGTTCTCGAACACGACGTCGTCCGCACTCGCCTCCATCAGATGGGCGGCGATCTTCTTGCCCTTGGCGATGATCTTGTCCACCGCCTTGACGATGGCCGTGCCGCCGACGGCGATCGAACGGCTGCCGTAGGTGCCCATTCCGAACGGTATGCGGGCAGTGTCGCCATGGACGATGTCGATGTTTTCAATCGGCTGGCCGAGCTGTTCCGCTACCACCTGGGCAAAAGTGGTCTCATGGCCCTGCCCATGGCTGTGAGAGCCGGTCAGGACGGAGATGCTGCCCGTTGGGTTCACGCGGATCGTGCCGGCTTCATAGAGTCCGGCCCGTGCGCCGAGGGAGCCAACCACCTGGCTCGGGGCAATTCCACAAGCTTCGATATAGCAGGAAAGGCCGATGCCGCGGAGCTTGCCGCGAGCCTTTGCGTCGGCCTTGCGCCCGGCGAAGCCCTCGTAGCCGCTGGCATTCAGCGCGGCAGACAGCGTTGCCTCGTAGTTGCCGGTGTCGTAGACCAGCGCGACGGGCGTCTGGTAGGGGAACTCGTCCGGCTGGATGAAGTTGCGGCGGCGGATTTCGGCTTGATCGATCCCTATCTCCCGCGCGGCCTTGTCGATGATCCGCTCCAAAAGATACGTGGCCTCGGGCCGCCCGGCGCCACGGTAAGCATCAACCGGCACCGTGTTGGTGAACACCGCCCTGACATTGCAATAGATCAGCGGCGTCTTGTACTGGCCCGCCAGGAGGGTCGCATGCAGATAGGTCGGAACGCAGGGCGCAAAGGTCGAGAGATAGGCGCCCATGTTCGCCAGCGTCTCCGCCTTGAGCGCCAGGAACTTGCCATTCTCGTCCATTGCCAGTTGGGCTGTGGTCACGTGATCGCGGCCGTGTGCATCGGAAATGAAGGCTTCGGTGCGTTCACTGGTCCACTTCACCGGACGCCCGAGCAGTTTCGAGGCAACCGTAACGATTGCCTCTTCTGCGTAGTGATAGATTTTTGAGCCGAAGCCGCCGCCGACATCCGGCGAATAGACCCGCAGCTTATGTTCCGGAATGGAAAGAACGAACGCCCCCATCAGCAGGCGGATCACGTGCGGGTTCTGGCTCGTGGTGTAGAGCGTGTGATGATCGTTGGACTGGTCATAGTCGCCGATGGCGCACCGCGGCTCCATCGCATTCGGAGAGAGGCGGTTGTTCGTAAATTCCAGTGTCGTGACGTGCGCGGCATTGGCGAACGCGGCGTCCACCTCTGCCTTGTCGCCCAATGCCCAGTCGAAGCAAAGGTTGTCCGTCGCGTCGTCATGGACCAGCGCTGTCGGGTTGTCGATGGCCGAGCGCATGTCCACGACAGCCGGCAGATCCCCGTAATCCACCATCACCGCCTCCGCCGCGTCGCGCGCCTCGTTCCGGCTGTTGGCGATGACCACGGCAACCGGGTCGCCCACGTGGCGAACCTTGCCTTCGGCCAGGATCGGGTGTTTCGGCTCCACCATCGGCGAGCCGTCCTGGTTGTTCACCAGCCAGCCGCAGGGCAGGCCGCCGAACGCCTCGAAGTCCTTGGCCGTCAGCACCTGCACGACGCCCGGCATCTGTTCGGCCTCTCCCGAGTCGATACCGTTGATCGTGGCGTGGGCATGGGGGGAACGTACAATGGCGGCGTACGCTTGCCGCGGCAGAACGATGTCGTCGACGTACTTGCCGCGGCCCTTGACGAAACGAAAATCCTCGCGCCGCAGCACGCGGGCGCCGATACCGGAAACGCTGTCATTCATGACGATGATCCTCCCGCTGTTACCCTCAGGCGCGCATGCCGGCGGCACCGGCGGCCACGGCCTTAACGATGTTGTGGTAGCCGGTGCAGCGGCAAATATTCCCTTCCAGGCCCTTGCGGATCTCCGCCTCGGTCGGGTTGGCATTACGGTTCACCAAGTCCACCGCGCTCATGATCATGCCGGGCGTGCAGAACCCGCACTGCAGGCCATGGTGTTCGCGGAAAGCTTCCTGCATGGGGTGCAGGTCATCGCCCGGCGCAAGGCCCTCAATAGTTGTGATATCGCAACCGTCGGCCTGCAGCGCCAGCATGGTGCAGCTTTTCGCTGCCTCCCCGTTCACGAGAATGACGCAGGCGCCGCATTGGCTGGTGTCGCAGCCAACATGGGTGCCGGTGAGCGCGAGATGTTCGCGAATGAACTCTGACAGCAAGCTGCGACCGTCGACATCCGCCGACACCGCCTGACCGTTCACGGTCATCGAAACACTGGGCATGCCTTCCCCTTCCGTCTTTGAAGTCCGATCGAAAGACTCCGATGAACGCCGTCATCTTAAGCACGGCAGAGTTCCAGCAAACCGGCGCTTCCGCAAGCCGGGAATTCGCGCCCGCCAAAGGACCAAATACGAAAACGCGGCGCTCTCAACCGGAGGCGCCGCGCTTCGATTGCTGAAAATTTTGCAGGAGACTTAGTTGCCGCGAATGAGTTGCAGAAACTCCCGCCGCATGGCTGGGTCTTCCTTGAACACACCACGAGTCGTCGTGGTCACGGTGTCTGCTCCAGGCTTGTGCACGCCGCGCGTTGTCATGCACATGTGCGCCGCTTCGATCATCACCGCGACGCCCTTCGGTTTCAGCACGGTATCGATGGTATCGGCAATCTGCGCGGTCAGTGTCTCCTGCACCTGCATCCGCTTCCCGAACACGTCAACAATGCGGGCCAACTTGGAGATGCCCACGACACGTCGATCCGGCAGGTAGGCGACATGCGCCTTGCCGATGATCGGGACAATGTGGTGCTCACAATGCGACTCAAGACGAATATCGCGGATCAAAACGATCTCGTCATAGCCGTCCACTTCCTCGAATGTGCGCCCAAGAATGTCAGCCGGGTCTTCCTTGTAGCCATAAAAGAAGTCTTCCCAAGCACGAACAACACGATCAGGGGTATCGATCAGCCCTTCCCGGTCCGGGTTTTCGCCGACGAAAGAAATCAAGGTGCGCACGGCGGCCTCGGCCTCTTCCCTGCTCGGTTTCCCAGAGGGGGCAACGGTGCGGTCTTCCGACATAGACGGCTCCTCAGTAACGACGTCGATGTCACCCGAAACAAAACTCTTGTCCATAGTTGAACTCTCCGCGCTGCGGGACGCGACTCCCACATCGTTCCCTAGCGTAGGCTTACGGGTGCAGTTGGTGGTCAGATCACTCGCGGCGCGAGTCTATCAACACGAGCACGTCCGCAAACCGCTGCCCCCAACTGACCTAGCCGGACGGTGCAGCGCCGACCCTAGGCCGGGCTCGGACGCTTCGCGATCTTGAACATAAGGATCAAAGGCACGCTTGCCAAACACGCAATTGTGTAAAGGGCGAACGCATTCAGATAACCGATCATGCTCGCCTGCCGCAAGATCTCACCGGAAACCCCCGCCAAGCCCGCGACGGTATCGAGTCCCATGCCCGACGCTTCCAGCGCTTCATTGTAGGGTGACGCATGCTCCCTCATCCGCGAATAATTCTCACCGCGGCTGCGTATCACCGTCGCCACGGACAGGGAGATGAACATGCTGGAGCCCAGGTTTCGCAGCAGGTGAAAGATCGCGGACGACTCGGCCAGGTAAGCCGGGTTCAACGTGGAGAAAGTTGCGACAGTAAGCGGCACCCACACCAGCCCCACCGCCAGTCCCTGCATGGCGCTGGCGAGCGCTACCATCTGGAAGCTGACGTTATGATCGAACGTCAGCATCAGGAAACCGCTGGCCGTCTGGACCGCCATTCCCAGCGCCATCCCGATGCGCGGGTCCAGTTTGGCCACGAACATGGCGGAGAAGAAGCCCATGAGCGCCCCCACGCCCCGCGCACCCAGCAATTCACCGATCACGGTGTTTGGATAGCCCATAAGCCCCTGCAGCATGGGCGGGAACAGCACCATTGGCGTGAAGTTGAGCATTCCGTAAATGGTTACGAAAATCAGGCCAAGCGCATAATTCCGATCGAGCACCAGATTGAGGTTGAGGAACGGCCTGCGCGTCGTTAGGGAGTGGGCCAGAAAGATATAGAAGGCCAGCACGGCCACGCTGGCTTCGATGACGATTTCCAGGCTGTCGAACCAATCTCGCCGCTCGCCACGGTCTAGCATCAGTTGGATACAGGCGATAGCCACCGAGAGGGACAGAAAGCCGGTCCAGTCCAGCTTCACTCCTTCCTGCTTGCCCCTGTCCGCCAGCAGGAAATACAGGCCAACAGTCGCTGCCATCCCGACGGGTACGATCATGTAGAACGCCCAGCGCCAGTTGTAGATGTCCGCCAGATAACCGCCAAGCATCGGCCCGATCACAGGCCCAATCACAACGCCCATGCCGAAAATCGACGTGGCCTTGCCATGCTGTTCCTTTGGATAGGTATCCAGCACCGTAGCCTGCGCCAGTGGAATCAAGGGCGCCCCCAGCCCACCCTGGAGAATGCGGTAGATCACCAATGTCTCGAGCGACTGGGCCAGCCCGCAAAGCAGCGTGGCCACGGTGAAGCCGGCTTGGCAGTAAAGCATGACTTTGCGGCGGCCGAACCGGGCGGTCAGCCAGCCGGTCATGGGCGTCACGATCGCGGTGGCCAGAATATTGAAAGTCATGGCCCAGGCAATCTGGTCCTGGGTCGCCGACAAGGACCCCTGCATCTGCGGTAGGATCACGGAGACAACGAGGATCGTAGTGCCATAGAGCGTGGTCGCCATGGTGACCATCCCCAGCACGACGGCGCGCTTCAACGGCGTATTCGCGTCTATCCCTTCGGCCATGGGCGACTACCGGCCCCGGCGTTAGCCGTAAGCGCGGGCGACTTGCCCATTCAGGGTGCAGGCGGGCTCCGCCAGATTGACGAATACCGGCGCCACCTCTTCCGGAGGGCGCACGGTTTCCGGCTTTTCTCCCGGAAAAGCCTGGGCACGCATAGCCGTCCTCACCGTGCCAGGATCCAGCAGGTTGGCCCGGACCTTGGTGTGCTCCACCTCTTTGGCGTAACAGGCCACCAGCGTCTCCAGCGCCGCCTTGGCGGCCGCGTAAGGCGCCCAATAGGCAAAAGCCCCGGCCGCCGCGCCGCTTGTCACCATGATCACCCGCCCGGCCTCCGAACGGCGTAGCAAGGGGTCGAAGGCGCGCAGCAAACGCCAGTTCGCGGTTAAGTTGGTGTCCAGCCCTTCCTGCCAATTCTTCGGGCTCAGATGCCCCACCGGCGTTAAGGGCGGCAAGATCGCCGCGTTTCCGACGAGCACGTCCAGCCGCCCGAAACGCTCCGCTACAGCGGCTGCCATACGGTCGATCTCGTCGAATTCGGTCAGATCCAGGGGCACCAGGGTTGCGCTTCCTCCCACCGCCCGGACCCGGTCGTCGGTCTCCTCCAGTCCGCCCTGGGTGCGGGCGACGAGAATGAGATGCGCCCCCTCCATGGCAAACTGCTCGGCGACCGCCGCGCCCAGCCCTCGGGAAGCGCCGGTAATCAGAGCAATGCGGCCGGCGAGGCGGCCTACCTTTTCTTGATCCATCAGACTACTTGCAACAACATCGGCTCGCGGTTTTGTTTCCCGGCCGCGCGCTGCTCTTGGTCGGAACGCTTGGTTGGATAATCGCCGGTGAAGCAGGCATCGCAGAAGGCCGGCCTGTTAGGGTCGCGCCCGTTGAGGCCCATGGCCCGGTAAAGCCCGTCAATCGAGATGAAGGCCAGACTGTCCACCCCGATCTCCTCCGCCATGCCCTGCATGTCCAGCCGGGCGGCCATCAGATCCTTCCGCTCCGGGGTATCGATCCCGTAGAAGCACGGATGGGCGGTAGGCGGGCTGGAAATGCGCATATGGATTTCCTTGGCCCCTGCCTGGCGCATCATTTCGACGATCTTGCGGCTCGTCGTGCCGCGCACCACGCTGTCGTCGACCAGAATGATGCGCTTGCCCTGCACCAT
>CAYYSC010000057.1:0-12113 GCA_964474065.1 uncultured Rhodospirillales bacterium
GATTTGGAAGGGCCACCGCCCGAGCCACGCTGGCGGCAAAGTTGGTTTCCGCGGCTGGATGCGGCGGCGGCCTACGCACTGGTGCTGCAAGCACGGCCGCGTCGGATTATTGAGGTGGGTGCGGGGCACACGACACGCTTCCTCGCGCGGGCAGCGCACGACGCAGGGGCGGAAACCGGGATGACCTGCATCGATCCGGCACCAAGGGCATTGTGCGCCGGGTTGCCGATCGACTGGCGGCGCGAGGTTCTCTCGCCCGCGCACCTGCCGCTCTTCGCGGCGCTTGGAGCGGGCGACATCGCCTTCTTTGACAGCTCACACCTGCTATGGCCGGGTACGGATGTCGACATGATCCTAAACCGGATTCTGCCGTCGCTGGCGCCCGGGGTCCTGGTGCACGTGCACGACGTCTTCCTGCCCGACGCCTACCCCGAAGACTGGTCGTGGCGGGGCTACACCGAACAGCTCGGGCTTGGCGGCTATCTGACGAATCCGGACTGGAAAATCGTCTGGGCGAGCCATTATGCCGTTACTCGAATAGGGGCTGCGGAGCGGCCGGGGATAAAGGAGCTTTCGATGCCGGCGGGCGCACGCGAGTCGAGCCTCTGGCTAGCGCGCCAAGGCTGATATCCTCCCACCGAAGCGATTGCGAAGACAGACAACATCGGCGCTCCGCCAACAGCACAACATCGGCCGGAAATTGCCGATCCTTTAGCAGCAACGCCGTCGCTACAGTGTTTTTGCTCTTGAGTGAAGGTGCTGGCAGGCGGCGGTGCTGCCGACCCGCCGCTCGTCGACGGCGCTGAAAATATGGCGGACGAGGCGGACGACGTCTGACTTTCGGCCCGCAAACGCGGTCAGGACCCGGAGGAAGCCATGCGGGAATCCCTTGCCTGGGAAACCGACTTGGTGAATCAGATCACCATGGATGACGACCGTCGGTTCAAGTTGGCCGCCCGCTAACTGTCGTGGCATCCTCAACGAAAGTCGGCAATTCTGATGATCGACGCACCTGTGAGAGGAAATCCCACGTCATGACCATGCAATATGGGGCGTTCTTTCCGACCCGCGACATGCCAGCCGACCGTGCCGCTATCCGCGAATGGGCGCAGGCGGCGGAGGAGATCGGCTTTGACTACATCGAAGTATCGGATCACGTGCTCGGTGCCGACCGGGCAGCCCTGCCGGATTTCGAAGGCCCCTACGATGTCGATGACAGCTTCCACGAAACCTTTACTACCATCGCCTACATGGCGGCGGTGACCGAGAAGGTCGGCTTCGCGAGTGGCGTCCTGATCCTGCCGCAACGACAGACGGCCCTGGTCGCCAAGCAGGCCGCGCAGGTGGATATTCTCTGCGGCGGCCGGCTCCGGCTCGGCATCGGCGTCGGCTGGAATCCCCTCGAGTACGAGGCCCTCGGCGAAAACTGGAAGACCCGAGGCCGCAAGCAGGAAGAGCAGGTCCAGCTCCTGAAACGCTATTGGTGCGACCGCACGGTCACTTTCGAGGGTGAATTTGACCGGGTGGCTCACGCGGGCGTCAATCCCCTGCCGATCCAGCGGCCAATCCCGATCTGGTTCGGCGGCGGCGTCGATGCGGTGCTTAAACGGGCGGCGAAGTACGGTGACGGGTGGATTCCCCTCGGTAACCCCGGCCGCACGTCCATGCAGATGCTGGAAAAGCTGCGGAGCTTTCTGAAAGAGCAAGGCCGCGACCCGGCCAGTTTTGGGGTAGAGGCCTGGATCCGCTATAACCTCGGAGGTCCAGCGGAATGGCGACGCGCCGTTGACACTTGGCGGAGCGCCGGTGCCAGCCATGCCACCTTCTACACTTCCGGACAGGGCGCAGGCGGCCTGGACGAGCAGATCACCGCCATGCGCCGGTTCATGGAGGCCATGGCGTAAGCCATATCGGTAGCGGGAGATGCGCCGAGCCTGTACTCTGGACGCAGCCACGAACCAGAAAGCCAAGGCCATGACCAGCGAGACACAAATGCCCGGTGACGTGAACCTCGACGCACCCGGACGAGGACGGGTCTACGACAGCATCGTCGAAACCATCGGCAATACGCCGTTGGTCCGCGTTCCACGCCTTAGTGCGGAGGAAGGACTGCAGGCGGATCTCTTGTTGAAATTGGAGTTTTTCAACCCCCTCGCGAGCGTGAAAGACCGGATTGGGCTCAACATGATCCTGGATCTGGAAAGACAGGGGCGGATCAAGCCGGGCGACACCCTGATCGAGCCGACCTCCGGGAATACCGGTATTGGCCTCGCGTTTGTGGCCGCCGCACGCGGCTATAAAATCATCCTGACCATGCCGCACTCCATGTCGGTCGAGCGGCGCAAGATGCTCGCCTTTCTCGGCGCACGTCTGGAGCTCACGCCCCGCGAGAAGGGAATCCGCGGCTCCATCGCGAAGGCGGAGGAACTCCTGACCGAGATTCCCGGCTCCGTGATGCCAAGCCAGTTCGAGAATCCAGCCAATCCGGCCGTGCACGAAGTCACCACCGCCGAGGAAATCTGGCGCGACACGGACGGCAAGGTAGACGTGATCGTCTCCGGCATCGGCACTGGCGGCACCTTCACCGGTTGCGGCCGCACCCTGAAGAAGCGCAAGGCAGACTTGAAAATGATCGCCGTCGAGCCGGAGTTGAGCCAGGTTCTGGGCGGCGGCGAGCATCATCCCCACCCGATCCAGGGTATCGGCGCGGGCTTCGTACCGGACACCATGGATACTTCCTTCATCGATGAAATCATTCCCGTCTCCGGCGACAATGCCATGGCAACCTCCCGCCGCGTGGCGAAGACCGAGGGTGTCCCCATCGGCATCTCCTCCGGCGGGGCGCTCTGGGCCGGACTGGAGGTAGCGCGCCGGCCGGAGATGGCGGGCAAGACCATCGTCGTCATCATCCCCTCCTTCGCCGAGCGCTATCTCTCGACGCCGTTGTTTGAGGGGCTCGAATAGGGGGCTCAAGGGTCTATGCCGCTGGTTGCAAAAGCAGGCGTTCTATGGTGCCTCGTTGCTTTGCTGGCCCTTGGCAGCTGGGGAGCGCGGGCGTGCACCTTCCACTTGGAAGAAGAGCAGATTGCGCTATCCAAGGCCGATATTGTGCGGGCCACCACCGGAAACTTGATCGATTCCCCGATCAGCCTCTTCACCCATGGCGGGGAAACATATTGGATTTTACCCTCCGTCCTGCACCGGCGCGGCGAGGCTTTCGTCTATCATGCTGTGACCAAGGGGCCGCTTTCTGAGCCGACCCGCGAATTGATTGGGGATTGGCCGGAAGACGATTTCTTTGAAGGCGACATTGGGATGAAATGGGTGACGAACACCTACCAACATCCCGATGGGGTGCTTGCATTCGTCCACACCGAATACGCCGGGCCAGGACAATATTACGGCAAAAAGATTACGACATCCGACGGCAAGACCAAGACATTGCGGGGACCGGGGCACAGCCGCATCGGTCTTGCGTGGTATCCCCATCCCGATCCGGACAACACGCCGCCAACTTTCCGATATCTTGGGCACATCATCCAGCCGCACCGGGAGAAACGGTTCGAAGCCTGGAACGTGCATGGCACTCCCTATCTGATTCACACAATCAACGGGGAAGAGTGGTTCTACATCTACTTCTTCGATGCCCCGAAGACCGGCCGGCAGGGACATACGGCCGTGGCCCGAGCAAAAGTCTCGGATGTTATCGGGGCTGCCAAGTCGGGAAAGACCTCGCCTTGGCAGAAATTCGACCATGGTCAATGGACGGAGGGGCTTGGCGGATCGTCGAGCCCGGTGACTGCCATTCATTCGATCGTCCATAGCGATGCCGGAACGACCCGCACTGGCCGGCATATCCTGACGACGTCGATGATGAACAATTTCAAAGGCCAGGGTAATCCCAGCCAAATCTTTCTTTACGATTCCTGCACTCCGACAAATTGGCCGGAACCACAGCGGGAAAAGCCTGTTCGTCTCCCGGCTACAAACGAGAAAGGACGTTTCAATATCGGCTGGCAATACCTGTCCCTAGTCGATGCTTCCGGGGCCGATAACGGAATTATCGGCGATGTCTTCTGGCTTTACGCTGGCTACCAGTTCGCACGAGCTGATCGCAAAATCATGCGATTCAAGTTTCGAGTCGGGAGTGACTGCGCATGTCCGGCGGCGGGCCCTCGATAGGGGGCATCCCGATCTTGCCCAGCCCAACAGGCCCGGTTGGCGAAATTCTACTTGAAAGGAAAGTGGTATGCCGCGCGGTAATGCCAAGACGCACTGGCGCTGTTGTTACCGCGCGGCTGAGACGGTCCCTACCGTGTGCTCTCCTCGATGCCGCTAATAGTAGCTGACGGCGAGATATGATCGAGGCTGATCTTGCAGTGAATCACGACCGGCCCATCATGCGCCATGGCTTGCGCCACCTTCTCTTCGCACTCGGCTTCGGTTTCGATTAGCACACCTTTAGCACCGAAGCTCTCGCCCCATTTGACGAAGTCCGGGTTTTGGAGATCGATGGCATAACCCCGGCCCGGGAAGCTGCGCGCTTGGTGCATTCGGATGGTGCCATAAGCGCTGTTATCGGCGATGAACAACTTGATCGGCACCCCATACTGCACGCCCGTCGCCAGTTCATTGCCGGTCATCAGCACGCCGCCGTCGCCGACGAACGCCACCACCTGACGGCCCGGTGAGCAGATGCCCGCCGCCACCGCGGACGGCACGCCCGGCCCCATCGCGCCGACCGTCGCGCCGACGAACATGTTGCCCGGTCCCATGTTCAGGTACTGTGCCATCCAGCTTGAGAAGTTGCCGGCGTCGCAGGTCACCACCGCCGTGCCCGTCATGTGCCGATCGATGGCAGCGATGACATTGCCGAACACCAGCCCGTCATTGGAGGACTTCCCCTGCCAAGCCATGTTCTTGCGATGCAGGCCGTTCAGCTTTTCGACCCAGGCAGGCCGCGAAGCCGGCACCTCGCCCGGCCCCGCGTCCAGCATGGCCCGCAGGAAAAGCTTAGGGTCGGAAGCGATGCCCAGGGTCGGCGCATAGGCACGACCGACCTCCCCGGCGTCCGGCCAAACATGGATGAACGGCTGGTCGGCGACCGGCGCCTTCGGAAAAGTGAAATTCTGGGTCATGGAGGGCAGCATGCGCTCGCCGATCACCAGCACCAGATCGCTGGTCTTCAATTCGTCGAGCAGCGCCCTGTTCGCCCGGTTTGGCAAACGGCCGCCCGCGTTCGGATGGCGGCTATCGAATACGTGAAAGCGCCGCTGCGGCGTCGCGACTGGGAGCGCGAACTCCTCGGCAAACGTCTGCAAGTCCGCAAGCCCCTGCCCGTGGAGGCGGCCGCCAGCGATGACGATGGGGCGCTCCGCCTTGCGGAGCAACTCTAGCGCCTCTGCCAATTCCTCCGGCGAGCCGGCGGGCCGCGACTTCTTGCGCGGATCAGCGGCTTCGGCATCTGCCTGCCCGTAGAGCAGATCCTCCGGCAGGATGAGCGCGACCGGCCCCGGCGTGCCGGATTGCGCCAGATGGAAGGCGCGGGCAGTGTCCTCGGCGATGTTCTCCGGGTGGATAACCTCGATCACCGCCTTGGCCGTGTCGGAGAAGGTCTTGGAATAGTTCATTTCCTGCAGCGCCAACCGGTTCAGTTCGTCCCGCTCCGCCTGGCCGATCAGGAACACCACGGGCTCCGCATCGTGGTAGGCGACGTGGAAGGCGATGGCTGCGTTCATGGCGCCCGGGCCGCGGCTGACCAGGCACACCCCCGGCTCGCCGCGCACCCGGGCGTGGGAGACGGCCATGAAACCCGCCCCGCCCTCGTGCCGGCAGACAACCAGCTTGATGTGCGGCCGGTCGCGGAGCGCGTTCGTCAGCGGCAGGAAGCTCTCTCCGGGCACGCAGTAGATGCAATCGACACCGTGGCGATCGAGCGTTTCGGCCAGGATTTCGGCAACGGGCTGGGTCATCCTTTTCTCCCTCAAGGAACCGTTCTAATGGAGCCAGCCTAGCTTATAACCGTTTGGCGTACACGCTCACGAAAGCTGGTGGCGCCCGGTCGCTCACAGCGCCTGTTGCCGGCAGTCGCCCCCGGGCCGACCAATCGGCATTTGCAAGGTGAAAGCTCTCGTTGCCTCGCTACAGCCATATGCCGTCTCGACCTGATGCCCGGCTTGCGCGCCGATCAAGTAGGCTACGCTTCGCGCCGGACGAGGCATCAGCTGCTCGCGACTTGTGCAAAACGGAATTCCCGCAATACTGAATGGCTCCCTGATTAGTGAGGCGCGGTGCGCGACTTTACTCCTCATCAATGGCTAACCCTGCTGACCGTCCAGATGGTCACCATCCTGTTCGGGGTGACCATCACCAGCGTTACCGTGATCCTGCCTCAAATGAAGGGCGCGCTTTCCGCAACCCAGGACCAGATCGCCTGGGTGCTGACGCTGAATCTCGTTGCCATTGCCGCGACGACGCCATTGACGGGCTGGCTTGCGTCCAAGCTAGGCTGGCGGAAGCTGATGCTGGGTTCGGTCCTTGGCTTCACCCTCGCTTCGGTCGCCTGCGGCATGGCGGAGTCGCTCGAGACGCTGCTGATCGTCCGCGTGATCCAAGGCGCATTCGGTGCGCCGATTTTTCCGCTGGGCCAGTCGATCATTCTGGCCCGTTTTCGTCACGAGCAGCATCCGCTGGCGCTGATGATGTGGGGTGTCGGCGGCGTGATGGGGCCGATTCTCGGGCCGACCTTCGGGGGACTTGTTGCCGATATGCTGGACTGGCGCTGGTCCTTTTTCATGATCCTGCCTCTAGGCTTGGCCGCATGCATCCCGGTGATCGCCTCGCTAGGGAATGAGGAACGGGGCAATGCCCGGCGCTTCGACTTCATCGGTTTCTGCTGCATCGCTGTTGCCATCGGCTCGATGCAACTGATGTTCGACCGCGGCCAGCGTCTCGACTGGTTCGACTCCACGGAAATCATCATCGAGTGCGCCCTGGCCGCCGGGTTCTTCTATTTGTTCGCCGTGCATGCCTATTTCGCCCGGGAACCACTTTTCGACATGGCGGTATTCCGGGACCGCAATTTCCTGCTCGGAATAGGTTTTGCTCTGCTGATGGGGATGCTCCAGTACACGCCCATGGTATTGTTCCCGGCCCTGCTGCAGGACCTGCGCGGCTACCCGGAGTCTATTGTCGGCTACCTGATCGCTATGCGCGGCGTCGGCAACTTCCTCAGTTTCTTCATCGTGGCGCAACTGACCCGCCTGAACGCCCGGGCGACCTTGGCTATGGGGCTGGCTATCCAGGCGGTAGCGGGCGCGTGGATGGCGCAACTCGACATGAACATGAGCTCGGCCGACGTAATCTGGACGAACCTCCTGCATGGTTTTGGCTTCGGCTTGGCCTATACGCCAATGGCCGTTCTCACCTTCTCCACGCTGGAAACGCGGCTGCTAACCCAGGGCAACGCCATTTTCAGTCTCCTTCGCATGCTTGGCAGCAGCATTTTTATCGCCGTGGCGCTGGTAGTGTTCGTGCAGACGTCGGCAGGCGCTCACGCACACTTGGTAAGCTTCATAACGGTGTTTAATGGCGATCTATTGGCCCCGTGGATCGCCCAGTTCGGCGACATCGGCTCCGCCAGTTTCCATGGGTTGGCGACCGAGCAGGTTCGCAAGCAAGCCGCAATGATCGGCTATATCAATGCCTTCTACATGCTCATGCTGGTGCCATTGCTGGCCGCGCCCGTCGCTTTCCTGTTCACCCAGC
The DNA here is from genome assembly GCA_964474065.1 of uncultured Rhodospirillales bacterium. GTDB lineage: Bacteria > Pseudomonadota > Alphaproteobacteria > Bin95 > Bin95 > JACKII01. Next base: position 7,768 of record CAYYSC010000057.1, read on the forward strand.
GGCGCCGCCAAGCGGTTTAGGCCCCGCCCCTAAAGCTGGATCCTCTGAGAGCGTGTTTGAGGATGCCTGCCGGCGAACCGGGTGATCCATCGGGAGTCGGCTTCCCCAACGTGCGGATGTCTGAGTTTTGCAAAGATAATCTTGTGAGTTCTTCAGTAAGCGGTGCGTACGCCTCACAAGGCTTTCAGGTTGACGTCGGTGCCCAGTTCCAGGGTAGGGCCGATCCCGGGAAGCGGCATCCGAGAGGTAGTGTCGGCAGAAGCTATCCGCGAAGGGTGCTTGAGGGACCGTCGAAAGCGTGTTTCGCATCCCTGGAACGTCCGCGCCTTGGGAGGACCGGACACCGGCCCACTGCAGACATATCGGTTCTGCGGCGAGAGCGGACAGAGCTATGACACCCTTGACGGATCACCGCAACGCCCCTGCAAATTAGAGATCGACTCCAGCGGTCGGACAAAAATTTTATAAACTGTGGCGTGATGGTACGAGATTTGCGACGTTAGGGATCAGCTACCGACACAACGCCTATATGATCGGCACACGGATCAGATGCGCCAATACATCTCCAAAAAGCTCATCCATGCCATCGGGGTAGCGCTGGTCATCTCCATCGTTTCGTTCTTCCTGCTGTTTTACACGGCGGATCCAGCGACAATGCTGCTGCCGGAAAACGCGGATGACGAGGACATCGCCGCGTTTAACGCTGCTTATGGCCTCGACCGTCCATTGCTTGTCCAGTACGCGGACTATATGGGCAAGTTCATCGGTGGCTTCGACTTCGGCACCTCGTGGGTGGCCAAGGTGCCTGCCAGCCAACTGGTTGGCGACGCGCTTTGGCCGACCCTTTTGCTGGCTCTCGTCTCCCAGATAATCGCGGTTGGGCTGGCCATACCGCTCGGGATCATCTCAGCGATCAAGCGCAACTCGCTGCTCGACAACTTCACCACCCTGTTTGTGCTCATCGGCCAGGCCATGCCCCTGTTCTGGCTCGGCATCGTGCTGATGATTGTGTTCGGCGTTTATCTGCAGTGGCTGCCGGTTTCCGGCAGTGGGTCCTGGTTGCACATCATCCTTCCGGCCGTCACCCTCGCGTCCTTCGTCCTGCCGTTGAACATGCGTCTGGTGCGCTCCGGCATGTTGGAGGTGATGAATCAGGACTACATTCGCACGGCGCGTGCCAAGGGAGTCTTCGAAAACAAGGTGATCGCCCGCCATGCCTTGCGGAACGCCACCATTCCATTGGTGACGGTAACGGGCATCCAGTTCGGCGCCCTGCTGGGCGGAGCGGTCGTTACGGAAACCGTGTTTTCTTGGCCGGGGCTTGGCCGACTGGCGGTGGAGAGTATCCGGGTTGGAGACTTTCCCGTTGTTCAGGCCATTGTCATGATCCTGGCCGGTTTCACCATTCTGGCCAATCTGGCCGCTGATATTGGCGTGGCGTGGCTCGATCCACGCATCCGGTTCGACTGAGCCGGCGGGGAGACACAGCAATGGCACCGGCCGATATCACCATGACCGACAAAACCGCCAACCTGGCCGATGCGCGCGCCCGGCGCAGCAAACTCGGCATTTGGATGTCCCGTGCATGGCGATTCCGCATGGGGGTTTTCGGCGGGCTGATCTTCGCCCTGCTGGTCGTGATGGCGGTATTCGCGCCTTGGATCGCGACACACGATCCCTTTGAGCAGGACATCCTGTTCCGCCTGACACCGCCCGTATTCCTGGCCGGCGGCGATTGGGAGCATTGGCTCGGCACTGACCAACTCGGACGCGACCTGTTCAGCCGTATCGTCTATGGCGCGAGGATATCGCTGGCCATTGGCGTTGGCGCGGTGCTGGTGGCAGGCCTGATCGGCGTGGTAATGGGGTTGCTTGCCGGATTTTTCGGCGGATGGCTCGACGCCATCGTCGACTTTTCGATCAACGCCATGTTGGCCTTTCCGTTCATTCTCCTCGCTATGACGCTGGTGATCGTGCTCGGCGCGTCGATGGAAAATATCATCCTGGCGCTTGGCATCTCCAACTGGCCGATCTTTGCCCGGGTCGCGCGGGTAGAGACCAAGAAGCTGCGCGAGCAGGAATTCGTGGTGGCGGCACAGGCGCTCGGCTATTCGACCGTGCGGGTAATTTTTCGGCACATCTTGCCGAACCTGACGGCACCGATCCTGGTAATCGCGACGGTGGAGATCGCCCGTTCCATCATCCGGGAGACATTTCTGTCGTTCCTTGGTCTGGGTGTACAACCGCCGACGCCGTCCTGGGGTCTGATGCTGTCGGAAGGGCGCGACTACATCCTGACCATCTGGTGGCTGTCCACGCTGCCTGGCGTGGCGATCTTCCTGGCCGCCCTCGGCATCAATCTTACGGGCGACGCCCTGCGCGACTTCTTCGACCCGCGGTTGAAGCGGCGATAAGCTGAAGGAGCGGAGCACCCGATTAAAGATCCTTAACCGAAAAGGAGAACAGGGATCATGAAGCAGCTACGAAACAAACTCGCGGCGCTCGCCGCGGGTGGCTTGGCATTGGCGATGACGGCCGTGCCGGCGCTTGCTGCGAAGGACAGCATGACGATTGCCTTTGTCGATAAGTTTCACACCATGGAGCCTTACCAGACATCGGCGCGGCAGATGCTGCAAATGGCCTATATGATTTGGGATCCTTTGGTGTTGCGGGATCCGGACACCGGTGAACTCCAGCCGCATGTCGCGACAAGCTGGTCTAACCCCGAGCCAACGATCTGGGAATTCGATATCCGGGACGACATCGTCTTTCACAGCGGCAACAAACTCACTGCAGAGAGCGTTCGCTACACCATCGAAGGCCGGATCCTCGACCCGGACGTGAACTCGCCGCGCCTGCCGAACTTCAAATGGATCAAGAGCGTCGAAGTCGTAGATGACGATACATTCCGCATTCATACGCATGAACCATATCCCATTGCGTTGCAGGTGCTGAACACGCTCTACGTCATGGACGAAAAATGGGCGGCCGAGCATGACTTCCAGTACATTCAGGAACATGCCATGGGCTCCGGCCCCTATCAGTGGGTCGAATGGAACAAGGGCAGCAATGTCGTCCTGAAGAAGAATCCAAACTATTGGATGGAGGGCGTGCCCGCGATCGAGAACGTCACGATCCGCATTGTGCCGGAAACCGCCACGCGGCTGGCAGAGCTGTTCGCGGGCTCGGTCGATTTCGCCATGAACCTGCAACTCGATCAGTTACCCAGCTTTGAGGGGCGGCCGAATTACGAAGTCCTGGAAGGCAGGATCATCCGGGTGGACTTCTGGCAGTTCGACTCCCGGGAACGCGCCAGCGAGTCGCCGGTCAGTGACGTGCGCGTGCGCAAGGCCATCGCCCACGCCATCAACAAGGAGTTGATCGTTGAGCGTCTGGTCGGCCGCGGCGGCTACCGAGTCAATACGCCGATGAGCCCTTATCATTTCGGCGTGAAAGAGGACGCTGGGTGGTACGAGTACGATCCCGAAAAGGCCAAGCAGTTGCTGGCGGAAGCGGGCTATCCTGACGGATTCGAAATCGACTTATGGCAGTATTCGGATCACCAAAACCTGCCGAACCAAGCTGCAATGCAGATGTTGGCCAAGGTTGGGATCAAGGTGAATCTGAACGACTATCGTGGTAACACCCAGCAGATGGGCAAGCTGCGCCGTGCGGGCCAAGTCACCGGCATCGGCAATTTCAACTGGGGCAGCTACAACATCTTCGATGCCGACGCAATCCTGGTGCCGTTCTTCGATATGGAATCGTCGAACAACTATGCCGGCAACGAGGAGCTTTCCGACATCCTGGAGAAAGCCCGCTTTTCCGTCGATCCGGAATTCCGGATGGCGCAGTATGCCAAGGCGCAAGACATCATCTATGAGGAAGTCTACTGGATGCCCTTCTTCGGCTTGGTTCGTTTCTACGGCAAGTCGGTCGACCTTGATATAAAAGCCGGCCTGGACGAGGTGCCGCGTTTCCAGTTCGCAAAGTGGAAGAACTAAACGTCCCGGTGCCAGCGCGGGTTTGGGGCGGGCGCCGCAGCGCCCGCCCCTTTTGAATCAAGAAAGAGGAATTGACATGGCGCGCATCGCAATCGGCGGTTTTCTCCATGAAACCAATTGCTTCGTCCCAGGCCTGACGGATTGGAGCCAATTTGCCGAGCCGGCCGATCGACCGGGACTTTCCCGCGGGGCGGAGATCCTGGAACGGGTGGTTCCCACGAGCTTCGCCATAGGAGGTTTCGTTCATGCGATTGGCAAGCAGCATGAGTTGGTGCCCACCATCTGGACGAGTGCGACAGCCGGTCCATACGTACCGCCGGACGCCTACGAGCGGATTGCGGC
>CAYYSC010000058.1:0-12077 GCA_964474065.1 uncultured Rhodospirillales bacterium
AACGACCTTGCCGCCGCGCGCCGCCCGCCGCGACGGGTCCCAGTCCTCTGTCAGGTCGGGGTGGGCGCGGATCGCGGCTTCGAGTTCGGCGGCGAAGCCGGGGGGCGTCTCCGGTTGTCGCGGGTAGACCATGGTGTCGGGGTCGGCCCACGCTCGCACGTCGGCATGCCGGCCCAGATGCTGCAGTGCGAGAACCCGGTAAGCGACCACATTGGCGCTGCGCGCGCCACGTGCGAGGTAGGCTTCCGCATCGGCCAGGGCCTTTTCCGGCTCTCCGGTCTTGAGATAGGCGGCGGCGCGGTTGCTGCGCGCCGCGGTCAGGCTCTCGTCGCGGTCAAGTGCCTCGCCATAAGTGGCGATTGCAGCCGCTAACTCGCCCTGCTTCTGCAGCAGATTGGCGAGGTCCAGGCAAGGCGCCGCCATCTCCGGGTGCTCGCGCTGCGCGTCTTCCAACACCGTCCGTGCGCCAGCGACATCACCGGCGGCCTTCAGCACCTGGGCGAGGCCCAGTTCGGCCGGAAGGAAATGCGGCCTTGCCTGCAACGCCTTGCGGTAGGAATCCCGCGCCTCCTCCATCCGGCCTGCGTCCAGCAGGGAGCGCCCGAGATTGACCCAGGCCTCCGCATAGCGCGGTGCGGCGGCCACGGCCTTACGGAAGAGATCGGCGGCGGCTTCGGGGTGGCCCGCGCGCTTGGCTGTCAGCCCGAGCAGATGCAGGCCCGCGGGATGGTTCGGCGCGGCCTTGAGGACGGTCCGGCAGGCACGCTCCGCCGTCACCAGGTCGCCGGCCTGCAAAGCCTCCGCGGCCCGCCTCAGGAGCGGGGAAGGGTCAGTTCGTCTCGATGGTGCCACGTTGGTTGTCGACCACGACAGGGCTTTCGAAATAGGTGACGGAGGGCGGCGCGCCGTAGCGCTCGGCGACCTGCGCCCGCCATTCGTCGGTGTAGACGGCGTCCGCTGCTTCCCGGCTTTCCCAGGTGTAGGCGCCGCCGGCGGTCTTTCCATCCTGCGACAGAAGATAGTTCTTGCGGATCAGTCCCGCCATGTTCCGGTAGTTGGGGGCACTACCCTCGAAGATCGCCTGTGCCTCGTCCCGGGTCAGTGGTTTTGGCAGCGCGAACTGGACGATTGCGGTGATCATGGCGCTCAAGCTCCCTCGTTGCGCGGAAGGGGTGCCAGATTACTCTCCGCTGCCGCCGCTGGCGAGGCGTTTCAGGCGGTAGACGACATCCAGCGCCTCGCGCGGCGTAAGGCTGTCCGGGTCGACGCTGTCCAGAGCCTGGAGCAATTCGGGCCCGACGGCGGGCTTGGGCGGTTCCGGCGCAGCTTTCAGCGCTGGCTTCTGAGGCGGTGGCCGCTGCGCGGCAGCGGCGAACAGCGGCAGGTCTTCGACCAGTCGCCGGACGGCGGAGCCCTGGTCGCCTTCCTCCAAACGCTCCAGCACCTCTTCGGCCCGCACCACGACCGCATGCGGCAGCCCGGCGAGCCGCGCGACGTGAATGCCATAGGATCGGTCGGCGGTGCCGCTTGTAACCTCGTGCAGAAAGACCACGCTGTCCTGCCATTCGCGGATGCGCATGGTGGCCAAGTGGATCGCATCTAGCCGACCGGCCAGCAGGGTGAGTTCGTGGTAGTGCGTCGCGAACAGGGCGCGGCAGCGGTTGTGGTCGTGCAGATGCTCCATCACCGACCAAGCGATGGAAAGGCCGTCGAAGGTCGCCGTGCCTCGCCCGATCTCATCCAGAATGACCAGCGACTTCGGCCCGGCTTGGTTCAGGATGGCTGCCGTTTCCACCATTTCCACCATGAAGGTGGAGCGACCGCGCGCCAGATCGTCCGCTGCGCCGACCCGGGAGAACAGCCGGTCGACCACGCCGATATGGGCGGCGCGCGCCGGAACGAAGCTGCCGATCTGGGCAAGGATGGCAATGAGCGCATTCTGGCGGAGGAACGTGCTCTTGCCCGCCATATTCGGTCCGGTCAGTAGCCAGAGCCGTTCGGCGGGGTCCCGGTCGGCGGTCAGGTCGCAATCGTTCGCGATAAACGCTTGGTTTTCGCGCCGCAGCACGGCCTCGACGACCGGATGGCGCCCGCCCTCGACCCGGAAAGCGAGGGAATGGTTCACGTGGGGCCTTGTGTAGTCGTTGTCTGCCGCCAGCTCGGCCAGGGCCGCGAACACGTCGATGCTGGCGATACCATCGGCGGCGCGGGCGAGGTCGTCCGCCCTAGCCATGACTTCGCTCGCGAGGTCGTCGAAAAGGCTGAGTTCGAGGGCGAGGGCCCGGTCCGCGGCCTGCAGAATGCGGGCTTCCAGGTCGGACAGTTCCACCGTGGTGAAGCGCATGGCGTTTGCCAGGGTTTGCCGGTGGACGAAACGCTCGTCCAATTGCAGCCGACCCGCCTGATTCTGGCCGGCCTCCACGAAATACCCGAGCACGTTATTGTGCTTCACCCGCAGGTTGGCGACGCCGGTCTCGTCTGCGTATCGCTTCTGCAAGGCTGCAATATGGCGGCGGCTGTCGTCCCGCAGCGTGCGCAGCTCATCCAGTTCTGGCGCATAGCCGGGCGCGATGAAACCGCCGTCGCGGGCGGATACCGGCAATTCCGGCTGCAAGGCGCGGTCGAGGCGCTCGACCAGCGGGCCGAACTCGCCCAGCGTGGCGATGGCCTTGGCGAGCAGTTCCGGTTTTCCGGCGGCGAGATCGCCAGAGGCTTCGCCGAGCAGCACTTTCAGCACGCCGCCGGTGCGTACCGCTTCTCGTACTGCCGCCAAGTCGCGCGGTCCGCCGCGCTCCAGGGCAAGCCGCTGCAGGGCGCGGGCCAGATCGGGGCAGCGCTGCAGCCGCTCGCGCACGTCGGCGCGTACGGAAGACTCGCTGGCGAGGAAGCCGACGGCATCCTGGCGTCCCGCGATGGCAGCGGCGTCGGTCAACGGCGCGGCCAGCCAGGCAGCCAACAGCCGCGCGCCGGGCCCCGTCGCCGTCCGGTCGACGATGGCTAGCAGGCTGCCTTTCCGCTCGCCGCTTAGCGTTTCGGTCAGTTCGAGGTTGCGGCGGGTCGCCGCGTCGATCTCCATGGCGTCCGTGCCGGCAAAGCAGCGGGGCGGATCCAGCCGGGGCAGCCGCTCGACTTGGGTCAGTTCCAGATAGTCGACCACTGCGCCGCAGGCCGCCAGCTCGAGCCGCGAAAAGTTGCCGAAGGCATCCATGCTTTCGACGCGGAAGGCTTTGCCAAGGCGTCTTTCTCCGTTCGCGGCGTCGAATTTGACGGCAGGGAGCGGTGTAAGGGCCGCCTTGTACTCCGACCACAATTCGAACAGGGTCTCGCGCGCCGTCAGCCGCTCCGGCAGCAGCAACTCGTTCGGCTCAAGCCGCGCGAGCGCGGCGGCGAGGCCGGCTTCCTCCAGCGTCTCGACGAACAGTTCGCCGGTGGAGATATCGACCCATGCGAGGCCATACTCACCCGCGGCCTCCGCCAGCGCGGCGAGGTAGTTGTGGCGCCGCGCATCCAGAAGGGAATCCTCCGTAAGCGTCCCGCGCGTCACCCGGCGCACGACGTCCCGCGCAACCACGGCTTTTGAACCACGCTTCCTGGCTTCCGCCGGGTCTTCCGTCTGCTCGCAGATGGCGACCTTGAAGCCTTTTTGGATCAGCTTGTGCAGGTAGGCTTCGTGGCTCTTCACCGGCACGCCGGCCATGGGGATGTCCTCGCCCCCATGCCGGCCGCGCTTGGTCAGGGCGATGTTCAGGACGGGGGCGGCCTGGACCGCATCGTCGAAGAACATCTCGTAGAAATCGCCCATCCGGTAGAACAGCAGGAAGCCCTCGTTCGCCTCCTTCAGCGCCAGGTATTGCGCCATCATCGGCGTGATCGGCGGTTCGGACGATTGGACGTAAGGCGGTTCGGCGTCGGGCATCAGGAGCGATTTGAGAGCGTGAGCGGGAAGGCTTATCTCGCGGCAGCAGTGTTGTCTGCCGGGATCGGTCTTCGCAGCATAGCGCTCCGCCCGCGGAACGCGACGGTTCTGCGCCAGAATGTTTCCACAGGAAGCTGCGGCCCTGTTTCCCGCTTTTGCGGCGGAGCCGTCGGTCAGCAAGCTGCAATAGCACTTCTGCCCCGCTGAAGTGACCTGTGTCTGCCTGGTGAAAAGCTAGCCGCGGGAAGCGCTCCAAAGGCTTCACAGCGCTGATGAACCGCCGTAGCTTCCGCCAAAGAATTTGGTTCCAGCGGAAGGCTTAAGCGCATGCCGATCATCAACTCCATCGCCGCCATGCAGGACGAAATGGCCGAATGGCGCCAGGATATCCATGCCCACCCGGAACTGGCTTTCGAGGAGCATCGCACCTCCCAACTGGTGGCGGAAAAGCTGGAATCCTGGGGCATCAAGGTGACGCGCGGTCTGGGCAAGACAGGTCTGGTCGGCACGTTAGAGGGTCGGGAGCCCGGTTCGCGCACGATCGGCCTGCGGGCCGACATGGACGCCTTGCCGATTCTGGAAGAGAACGACCTGTCGTACAAATCCCAGAACGAAGGGGTCATGCACGCGTGCGGCCATGACGGCCACACCACTATCCTGCTCGGCGCAGCGAAATACTTGGCGGAGACCCGGAATTTCAAAGGGACGGTGCATTTCATTTTCCAGCCGGCGGAAGAGGGCTACGCGGGCGCCAAGGCAATGATCAAGGACGGCCTGTTCGAGCGCTTTCCCTGCGACGAGGTTTATGGCCTGCACAACTACCCGGAGATGCCGCTCGGTTCGGTCGGCGTCACCGCAGGACCGATGATGGCGGCGGCCGACACGTTCGATATCAGGATCAACGGCCGCGGTGGCCACGGCGCCTATCCCCACAATTCCATCGATCCGGTTCTGATCGGGTCCCAGATCGTTGTGGCTCTGCAGAGCATTGTTTCGCGCAATGCCAATCCGCAGAAAAGCGGTGTGATCAGCGTGACCCGTTTCCATGCGGGGGAAGCGTTTAACGTCATTCCCGATACGGCGCTCCTGGGCGGCACGGTCCGCACCTTCGATCCGAAGATGCAGGACATGATCGAGATGCGCATGGGTGAGATCGCCGGCGGAATCGCCTCGGCCCTTGGCGGCCGGGCGGAACTGGTCTACCGGCGCGGCTATCCCGTAACGGTCAACAATGACGAGAAGTCGGAGGTTGCGGCCGAGATCGCGGCGAAGGTGGTCGGTATGGACAAGGTGCAACGGGATGTAGAACCGGTGATGGGGGCGGAGGATTTCTCCTACATGCTGAACGAAAAGCCGGGCTGCTATATCTGGCTGGGCCAGAAGGGTGAGGGCGCCGGCAAGGGCTCGCTCCATCACCCCGAGTACAATTTCAATGACGCCGCCCTGCCGATCGGCGCCAGCTACTTCGCCAATTTGGTGGAGGAGAGGCTGGGTCGGGCAGCCTGAACACATGCTTCGCGGCGCCGCTAACCGGGTCCGGGTTCCGGTGCGTGGAAACGGGCTAGTCGATACGGAACAGGAAGCCCACTACTTACACTTCGGTGCAGTAAGTGGCTGGCGCGAACAACGCGCCGTCTAAGGGGAGGAGTCGCCCATGGCAGATGAGTCGATCTATTCTGCGCTTGATCAGGAAGCGCTGCGGATGCATCGGGCGTACCCGCCCGGCAAGATCGAGGTGGTGCCGACCAAGCCGCTGACGACGCAGTATCATCTCTCGCTGGCCTACTCGCCGGGCGTGGCCGCGCCGTGCCTGGAGATCGAGAAAAACGAAGATCTTGCTTACGACTACACGTCGAAAGGCAACCTGGTCGCCGTGATCTCCGACGGCTCCGCGGTCTTGGGGCTGGGCGACATTGGGGCGCTTGCCTCCAAGCCCGTGATGGAAGGCAAGGCGGTGCTGTTCAAGCGTTTTGCCGATGTGGATAGCATCGACCTGGAAGTCGACACACGCGACGTGGACGCGTTCATCGACTGCGTGAAGCTGCTGGGCAAGAGTTGGGGCGGCATCAACCTGGAAGACATCAAGGCGCCGGAATGCTTTATCATTGAGCAGCGGCTGCGCGAATTGATGGACATCCCGGTATTCCATGACGATCAGCACGGCACCGCAATCATTGCGGCCGCGGGCCTGATCAACGCTCTGCATATGACCGGCCGCGACCTGAAGACCGCGAAAATGGTGGTCAACGGCGCAGGCGCTTCCGCCATAGCGTGTGTGGAACTGGCCAAGGGCATGGGCATGCCGCACGAGAACGTCATCATGTGCGACAGCCGAGGCGTTATCTATCAAGGCCGGGAAGAAGGCATGAACCAGTGGAAGTCGGCGCACGCGGTGCCGACGGACACGCGCACTCTCGAGGAAGCGATGCGCGGTGCGGACGTGTTCTTCGGCCTTTCGGTAAAAGGAGCCGTCAATCAAGAGATGGTCCGTTCCATGGCGGATAATCCGATCATCTTTGCCATGGCCAACCCGGATCCTGAAATTACGCCCGAAGCCGTGAAGGAGGTGCGTGGCGACGCGATCATGGCGACGGGGCGCAGCGACTACCCGAACCAGGTTAATAACGTGCTGGGCTTCCCCTTCATCTTCCGAGGGGCGCTCGATGTGCGGGCGACGGCAATCAACGATGAGATGAAGATCGCTGCCGCCGAAGCACTGGCTTCTCTGGCCAGGGAAGACGTGCCGGACGAGGTGGCCGCCGCCTATTCCGGCCAGCAACTGCGGTTTGGTCCGGACTACATCATTCCGACCCCATTCGATCCGCGGCTCATCACGCGGGTGCCGGTCGCGGTCGCGAAAGCCGCCATCAAGACCGGCGTGGCGCGGACGGAGATCACAGAATGGGAGGCCTATGAGCGCCAGTTGGCCCGCAGGCTTGACCCTACGGGCGGTAGCCTGGAGCGCGTCTTCACCGATGTGCGGGCCAAGATGCAGCGCGTGGTGTTTGCGGAAGGCGAGGAGGAGCGGACGATCCGCGCCGCCCTGGCTTTCCGGAACCAGGGGCTGGGCGAGCCGGTCCTGATCGGTCGAGAAGATGTGGTTGCACAGGCCATGCGTGAACTCGGCCATGATTCGACGCTGGGGCTGGAGATACATAACGCCCGGCTGAGCCATCACAACACCCGTTACAAGGATTTCCTGTACGAGCGGTTGCAACGGCGCGGCTTTCTGGAGCGGGATTGCCAACGGATGGTGAACCAGGACCGCAACGTCTTCTCTGCCTGTATGGTGGCGTGCGGCGACGCCGATGCGATGGTGACGGGTCTTACGCGGTCGTTCCGGGTGTGCTTCGACGACGTATCCCGCGCCATCGGTCCGGCGAATGGTGCGAACGTCATGGGCATCACGGCGATCAACGCGCGGGAGCGTACCGTGATCATTGCCGATACGCTACTGCATGAAGTGCCGACCTCAGCCGAACTGGCAGACATCGCCGTGCAGGCGGCGGAGGCAGCCCGGCGGCTCGGTCACGAGCCGCGGGTGGCGCTCGTCAGTTTCTCTAACTTCGGCAATCCAGCGCGGCCGACGGCCGAACGGGTGGCCGAGGCGGTGCGGATTCTGGACGAGCGCGGTGTGAACTTCGAGTACGAGGGGGACATGTCGCCGGACGTGGCGCTGGACCACGCCTTGATGAAGCGGCTCTACCCGTTCGCACGGCTGTCGGGCGACGCGAACGTGCTGGTGATGCCGACCCTGCACTCCGCCAACATCAGTGCCAAGCTGTTGGGCAAGATGGTCGGCGGCACGGTCGTCGGTCCCCGCCTTGTCGGCCTCGAAAAGCCAGTGCAGGTCGTGCAGATGGGCGCGGTAGTCTCCGAAATTGTTAACATGGCGGCGCTTGCAGCGCACGACTCCCTCACGTAAACGCCAGTGGTTGTCCGCGTCAAAGGCGCGGCCTGAGGCGCCGGGGGCGTTCTCTGGTCAGCAGCCGGGAGGGAAGGGAAGCGCCAGTGGGGCGACCGCGTGTCAGTCGAGGGGACTACCTTTTCGCTCTCGCGGTAGGCGCGATACCCGGAATGGTGGCCGTATTGGTGGTGGCGCTTGCCGCTAGCCTCAGTGCCGGCTCCACCATTGGCGCACTCGGTCTCGTTCTGCTCGCTGCCAGTATCGTTGCGTTGCCGTGGGCGCGGGATGCCGCCGTGCTCCGGCAAAGCACGGCGGCCCTGTTCGCGGACGCATGGGGCGGCAGGCTTTACGCGCGGCGGACCCCACTGGGCGACACCATTATGCGGAACCTGGAGGAAGGGCGTCGCCGCGTGCTGCAGACGCAGCGGGAACTCGAAGGGCGTGCACTCGATGCAGAGCGGGTCATCGACAGCCTGCCACAGCCGCTGCTCATCCTGGACCGGCGCCGCCGCATTCTGCATGGCAATCTGGAGGCCGAAAACTTGTTCGGTCCCAACCTGGCGGGGCGCAGTCTTGCCGCCGTCATCCGCAACCCGGATGTTTTGGAAGCTGTCGAAGAAAGCGGCCTTTCGCGGGTGCCGACGGTAATCGAGTTCGACCTGATCGGGCCGGTCGAGCGGCAGATGGAAGCCAGGATTGCGCCTCTGCCGAGGAACGGAACCGGAGGAGAAGCGCTTCTGCTGACCTTGCAGGATCTGACGGCGATCCGGCGGGCCGAGCAGATGCGGGTGGATTTTGTGGCGAATGTCAGCCACGAGCTGCGTACGCCGCTCACCAGCGTTTCCGGTTTTATTGAGACGCTGCAGACCGTGGCGCGGGACGATCCGGAGGGGCGGGACCGCTTTCTGGCGATCATGAGCCGTGAAACCCAGCGGATGAACCGGCTGGTCGACGATCTGCTTTCCCTGAGCCGGATCGAGATGGAGGAACACAACCCTCCGTCAAGCGCCGTGGATCTGGCGCCGGTCGTGCGGTCGGTGGCGCATCTGCTGGAGCCGGTCGCCGAGGAGTTCGAGGCATCGGTGACCCTGGAGACGCCGGACGACTTGCCTCCGGTGATCGGCGACGCCGACCAGTTGGGCCAAGTCGTGCGGAATCTGGTCGAGAATGCGATCAAGTACGGCCGTCGCGGCGGTCACGTGACGATTTCGGCTGCTGCAGAAGGCGACAAGGTCATGCTTGCCGTCCGCGATGATGGCGAGGGAATCCCCCGCGAGCTCCAGCACCGGCTCACCGAACGGTTCTATCGCGTAGAAAAGGCGCGGTCGCGGCGTATCGGCGGTACGGGGCTGGGACTCGCGATCGTGAAGCACATCGTCAACCGTCATCGCGGACGGCTCCAGATCGAGAGCGAAGTGGGAAAAGGCAGTGTTTTCAAAGTCTTTCTGCCAACCCAACGGTGACAAATTCGGCAATATGTCGATGTCATAAAATTTTCACAAATCTGAAACATTTTTGTCCGCGGCATCCACTAGCTGTGGCCCGCCTGCCATCGGATGGTATCGACCGCCCCGGTGCGTTGGCTGTCAACGCCATCAGTTCAATTGGAGCGCTTGCCAGTGCTGAAACATCTCATCTCCGCGACGGCCATCGCTGCCGTCGCCGGCATCACATTCGCGGGCGCCGCCCAGGCGCGCGACCAGATCCGCATTGTTGGTTCCTCGACCGTATTCCCGTTCTCCACCGCGGTGGCGGAACAGTTTGGTAAGGTCACCGACTACCCGACGCCTGTCGTGGAGAGCACCGGTTCGGGCGGCGGCCTGAAGCTGTTCTGCGCCGGCGTCGGCACGGAGCACCCGGACATCACCAACGCTTCGCGGCGCATCAAATCCTCCGAGTTGGATCGTTGCAACGAGAACGGCGTGACCGTCGTCGAGGTGAAGATTGGCTATGACGGGATCGTCTTGGCCAACGCCAAGGAAGGCCCGAACGTCGGGGTCACCCGGGCTCAGATTTTCCAGGCTCTGGCGGCTGAACTGCCGAAGGGCCCGAACAACTGCGAATTGATGGAAAACCCCCACAACACCTGGACGGATATCGATCCGAAGCTGCCGAATGCCGAGATTGAGGTGCTGGGCCCCCCGCCGACCTCCGGCACGCGTGACGCGTTCGTCGAGTTGGTAATGCGCGAGGGCGCCGAAGAGGCCTATCCGTGCCTGAAGGACTTCGGGAAGAACGAGTTTCGGGCAGTTTCCGACGCGGTCCGCGAGGACGGCGCTTTTGTCGAAGCCGGCGAGAACGATAACCTGATCGTCCAGAAGCTGGATGCTAACCCGGCCGCGATGGGCATTTTCGGCTTCTCGTTCCTCGACCAGAATGCCGACAAGATCAAAGGCGCGGTGATCGACAGTAAGCTGCCCACCTTCGAGAACATCGCCTCCGGCGCCTATCCGGTCTCGCGTTCCCTCTTCTTCTACATCAAGAAGGAGCACGTGGGCGTGGTGCCGGGCGTGCAGGAATATGCTGCGGAGTTCGTCAGCGAGAACGCGGTCGGTGAAGAAGGCTACCTGCTTGACAAGGGCCTGATCCCGTTGCCGCCGGAAGAGCTGGAGCAGTATCAGGAAGCGGTGGAAAACCTGAAGCCGCTGGTTGCTTTGAACTAGGCAGTTGCGACCTCTGGAGCGCCGGCTGCCCGCCGGCGCTCCTCCGCCTTGTCAGGTCATTTCGTTTGATCATTTCGTCTGCCATTACCTCTCCGGCCGCCGGAAGGTTCATGTTTCTCCAATCGGATCATCCGCTATGAATGTATGGCTCCTTGCCATCGTGATCGTGGCGCTGGCGCTCGTCGCTTTCTTGGTCGGCCGCAGCCGGGCAATGAAGGCGGCGGGTGGCAACATCCGCGAACTGCATTCGCTGCCAGGCTATTATGGTTTATATGCCGCCGTCTGGAGTGCGCTGCCGGCCCTGTTCATCGTGGTCGTCTGGGCGATTTTCGACGGCGCCTTGATCGAAAGTCTGGTGAAGGCATCACTGCCGGACGGTTTGATCTCGCGCATGTCGCCGGCAGAACTCTCCCTGTTTATGACCGACGTGCGCAATGCGGTCAGCGGCAACATCGTCTCCGATTATTCAGCGGCGGTGAAAGCGGCTGCCGAGCATTATAAGATGCTTCAGAGCATCAGCACCTGGGCGCTGACGGTGGTCGGGCTCGCCCTCGCGATCGGCGGCCTCTCCTACGCGCGCAGCAGCATTGTCCCGCATCTGCGCTCGCGGGAGACGGTGGAGCGGGTGATCATGATCGTCATGATCGCTGCATCGACCATCGCGATCCTCACCACGATCGGCATCGTTCTTTCGCTGATCTTTGAGGCCTCTCGCTTCTTTGCGAGAGTACCGATCACCGAGTTCCTGTTCGGGCTGGAATGGTCGCCACAGACCGCCATCCGCGCCGATCAGGTCGGGTCTTCGGGCGCATTCGGGGCCGTCCCCGTGTTTGCCGGCACCCTGCTGATCACATTCATTGCCATGTGCGTGGCGGTGCCCATTGGGCTGTTTTCCGCCATCTATCTCTCGGAATACGCGACTCCCCGGATCCGTAGCGTTGCCAAGCCGCTGCTGGAGGTCCTGGCGGGCATTCCGACGGTGGTCTACGGCTTCTTCGCCGCGCTGACGGTCGCCCCGCAGATCCGCGGCTGGGGCGAATCGATCGGCCTGGACGTCAGTTCCGAGTCGGCAATCGCTGCCGGCGCCGTGATGGGCATCATGATCATCCCCTTCGTTTCTTCCCTGTCGGATGATGTGATCACGGCCGTGCCGCGGGCTCTGCGGGATGGCTCCTACGGGCTGGGGGCAACGAAGTCGGAAACGATCACGCGGGTTATCCTGCCGGCCGCGTTGCCGGGCATTGTCGGGGCGGTGCTGCTCGCGATCAGCCGCGCCATCGGTGAGACGATGATCGTGGTGATGGCGGCGGGCCTCGCCTCCAACCTGACGGCCAACCCATTCGAGGCGGTGACGACGGTCACCGTGCAGATCGTGACCTTGCTGACGGGCGACCAGGAGTTCGACAGCGCGAAAACCCTGTCGGCGTTCGCGCTGGGCCTCGTGCTGTTCTTCGTGACCCTGATGCTCAACGTCATCGCGCTCTCTGTCGTCCGCAAGTATCGAGAGAAATATGACTGATGCGACCCAAGCGGTTCCGGCCTCGTCCGGGGAGCGCCGCGAACTGAAAAAGCGGGCGACGACCGACGAAAA
>CAYYSC010000059.1:0-11844 GCA_964474065.1 uncultured Rhodospirillales bacterium
ACCAAGGAGATTTGCTTATGTCTCGATTCCTGATGCCCCTCGGACTCGCAAGCTGCCTCTTGTTAGCGACGCTGGCCATGCCCGTCTTCGCGGGAGATATCGAAGCTCGGGAGGCGTGGTCCCGCGCCCGCATGCCTGAGGCCCGCGCCGGGGCCGCCTATGTCACCCTTGAAAACACCGGCAGCACCAACGATCAGCTCGTCAGCGCCGAATCCGCGGTGGCCGAGACCGTCGAATTGCATACACACATCATGGACGGCGCCATCATGAAGATGCGGCAGGTGGAAAATATCCCACTCCCTGCCGGAAAAACCGTCGTGCTGAAACCTGGAGCTTTCCACGTCATGCTGATCGGCCTGCAGGAGCCTCTGACGGAGGGGAAGGTCTTTCCCCTGACCCTGAACTTCGAGCAGGCAAAGCCGATCACGCTCAATGTCGCCGTCAAAGGCATGGCTGCCACCGGAAGCCAGGGTCCTGACCACGGCGGGATGCACGGTCACGAAACGAAAAAACACAACTGAAAGGCTTTTCTGCAGCCCGTGACTGCACAAGAATGAAGAAAGACGGAGGAAACGCTATGCATCCTTTCACCCTGGAAGCCCGCCATATCGCAATCACCGGAGCGGGCGGCGGCATTGGTTCCGAAGCGGCCCGAATCGCTTCGGCCCTTGGGGCACGGATCAGTGCGACCGATCTTCATGCGCCTGCGCTCGACGGCGTAACCGGTCGCGGCCATCAAACTGCCGCCTTGGATGTTACGGACCAAGCTGCCGTTGAAGCGTGGCTGGATAGCCTCGGTGAATTCGACGCCTTGATCGATTGCGCTGCGATCTGCCCCTTCACCGACTGGGAAAACCAAGGCTGGAACCAGGAAGCCGAGCAGTTGTTTCGCGTCAACCTGGTAGGTCCCCTCAATCTCGTGCGTGCCGCAATGCCGAGAATGAAGGCGCGCAAAAAGGGCAGGATTGCGCTGGTCGGCTCGATTGCCGGCCGCATCGGCGGCGTCCGCGCTTCCGCCCACTACGCCATGAGCAAGGGCGGCATCCATGCCTTCGTCCACTGGGCGTCCCGGCGGATGGCGCCGCACTGCACCATCAACGCCGTGGCGCCGGGTCCCGTCGATACGCCAATGACCCAAGGCGAGGAATTCGACCCAGACAACTTTCCCATGGAACGCATGGCCGCGGCAGCGGAGATCGCGGGGCCGCTGGTATTCCTTGTCTCACCCGCCGCGAGCTACATCAATGGCGCCGTGCTCGACATCAACGGTGCGATGCACTTCAGCTAGAGCGATTAATTCGGGGCTGGGACCGTCACTCATTTCTTTAAAGACGCGCCCACTCAGGTAAAGGGGGGATAGTTAAAATGGCTTTGGGAACAACCTGGCCGGCACAGAAACTGCGTCTGCTTCTTTTCAAGGTGCACACTTGGGTCGGGTTAAATGTTTTTTTA
The DNA here is from genome assembly GCA_964474065.1 of uncultured Rhodospirillales bacterium. Taxonomy (GTDB): domain Bacteria; phylum Pseudomonadota; class Alphaproteobacteria; order Bin95; family Bin95; genus JACKII01. The sequence continues at coordinate 1,453 of CAYYSC010000059.1, forward strand.
TTCCTCACAATTATTATGGCAACTGGCACTGTTTTGGTCTTTACGCCAGAGATCGAAGCTTATTCCAACGTCCGGACCTACGCGCCCGGGCCTAGCGGCGATTCCCTTGTCTCGTTCGGAACTGTGTACGACAGTATCCAGGCCGAATACCCCGATGTGGCAATCAATATTCTGCGCCGAACCATCAAAGGGGAATGGATTGGCGACCACACCGCCGTGCGGACCAACTGGGGAGAGAACCTGAAGGTATGGACCGATCCGCGGGATGGCGGAGTTTTGGGCATCACAACCGAGCCCAGCATCCATTCCCTTTTGCGGGTTTTCCATGACAGCCTGTTCACCGGCCATTGGGCGGGTACGCTCCTGGTCACCAGTCTGTCCTTTGTGCTCGTTCTCTCGTTAGTAACCGGCCTATGGTCCTACCGGCGGTTCTGGCGGGGTTTTTTCCGCCTGCCGCATATCGGGCAAGGCGGGCGGAATTGGTGGAGCAGCTTCCACAAGCTGATGGGTCTTTGGCTGGTCCCGTTCCTGATCGTCATGATTCTGACTGGTGTTTTCTATTTCATCTCGCACCTCGGCGTTCTGCCGAAACATCAAGCAGGAGGACAGAACACAGCGGTAGAACGCACCACCCCCCTGCCGCCGGGTTTCAACGGCGCAGCCCTGGATCGAGCGGCCGAAGCGGCAGTCCGGGCCCTGCCGGAATTGAGCCTCACTGTCATTGTGCTGCCGTCCAAACCAGAAGGCGGGATCGTGTTTATCGGCATGGAGGGCAACTCTCCCTTCACCCTCGCGGGCGTCAGTACCGTCACGGTTGATCCAACCGACTTCGGGGTTCTTGCGACGTCTCGTCCTGGCGACGCCGGAATTACGGAACGCCTCAAGGGGCTGGCGGAAGCGCTGCACCATGGCACCTGGGCGGGCAACGCCTCCCGCGTGCTTTGGTTCGTGTTCGGCGCCATGGCGACAGCGCTCGCCGTATCGGGTGCAGCCATCTACGCAACACGCGCCGCCCGGCTGCCCCGTTTCAATCAAGCCGGAAACCGGCCGGGCGCCTTACGGCGGACCTGGACCGGCATGTTCATGGTGAAATGGGCGCTGATCCCCCTATTGCTGGCGGCCGGGGCGGTGGGCTGGTACCGGTTCGGCCCTACCAGCGAACGCTGGGTCTTTGTCCCTCCGGCTGAAAAAGGCGCCACGCCAGCCAACTTGCGATTGAAAGGCAACCTTCGCGAGCGCGGCGAGTACACTCTTCGCCTTCGGGTGAAGGACCCGCGAGTCAGGGCAGCCAGCCTGCGGATTGACGGGACCTTCGAACGCCAGATCGCTCTTTCTCCTCGCGGCGATGCCATGGTCGGCGAATTGACGGTGCCGGTTTCCTTTGGGAACAACACGGTCGCTGTTTCTTTGATCGGCAACGGTGCGGTACAAGAGCGTTACGTCTGGCGGCTTGGGAAGGCACTCTGATGTGATCCGCGCATCGTCTCCGTCATTGCGTCAGTTTTGCGCGATGCGGAAAGATCGGCGGTAAGATATTAAAGCCCTTGTTCGCGTCACTTCTTCAGCAAAATGGCGATTAGCGATGGCTCTCGACTGCGGAGAACCCGCATCAGCCGAAAGGAGGCCGGGGCAGTGTTTGATCGCTTCTTGCAAAGGAAGATTGGATTCCGCGCCCTGCTTAGGTTGGGATTGGTCGGCCTGATCGTCTTTGTTCTTTTCGGTGCCGTTGTCCGGGTCGCAGCGGTCGGAGACGACCGTTACGGCCTGATTGGCCGCATTGCCTTGCACATCGCCTCCATTCCCGTGAACTTCAGGAAAGGCATGTCGCTGGTTCTCCATGGCGAGAAAGAGGACCTGAAAACGGTCGAGAACCGCTTCGCAGGCCAAACCGCCTTTCAATTTTCCTATCCGCCAGGGTCCGCCGAAGATGCGGAATACCTGCTCCTGTCCCGCTACGATGGGGACCGGAAAAGAAGCGTGGTCGAACTGGTCGACATGAATACGCAGGCACTGCTTCATCGCTGGGCCCCGGACTTCGCCGCGATCAATGCCCGATCGGAACTGGTTTCCAATTTGGTCGACCTCGAACGCGACCGGACACCGTCACGCGTGCGGGTGATGCACCCGCTGCTGCTCGACGACGGCGATCTCGTCTATCAAGACATGTCGCCGCTGGTGCGAGTCGGCCCATGCGGGGAGATCCGCTGGACAATCGACCGACTGTTTCATCACAGTAATGAAGTCCATTCCGAGGGCGGTTTTTGGCTGGAGTTGTTCTTGGAACCCCAGACAATCAGCGGCGTCTCCAAAACGTTCAAAGAAGATGCGATCGTTCATGTTTCGCCAGATGGCGAAATTCTGTTCGAAAAGTCGGTACCCGAATTATTGATCGAAAATGGGCTGGCCCATTTCGTCTACGGATTAGACTTTTATTCTGACGATCCAACCCACTTAAACGATGTTCAGCAGGCCATTGAGGACACCCGGTTTTGGAAAAAGGGCGATGTGTTCCTCAGCCTTCGGAACGTGTCGGCAATTGTGCTTTACCGGCCTTCGGAGAACCGGGTTGTCTGGCTGAAACAAGGCCCCTGGGTTAACCAGCACGACGTCGATATTCTTGACGATCACCGGATCGCGGTCTTCAACAACAATCGTTTCAATTATAATACAGCGTCGGCGGTCGACGGGTTCAACTCCGTCATGATTTACGACTTCTCGACAGACGTAGTCAGTTCACCTTACGCGGACGGTATGAAGAAACACGAGGTCCGTACGATTTCCGAGGGACGATCAGAAATTTACCAGGACGGGCAGGTGTTTCTCGAAGAGTCCAACTATGGCCGCGCCATGCGACTCGATCAGACCGGCGAAATTGTATGGCAATACGTCAACCGCGGGAGCGATGGTCAGCTTTACCGGCTGAACTGGAGCCGTGTCATTCCGCGAGAGATCGGCGATTCTGTCGCTCGGAAACTGGCGGAACTCCGGTGTCCCGGCATAGGCTGATACGCAATCTATGTTTGCAATATGATGTATTTCTCCCTATGGTTGTTTTCGTTCGGCGGGTGGCCGCAGCTTGGTGCGAGGGTTAAACCCGTATGCAGGGAACATCGGGAGAAATCGGAGGGAAGCGGCTGGTCATGACATGCGTTGTTCTCGCGAGTGAGCTGGGCGCCTGTCTTACCGACGAAACCGTTCCAATCCCAAAACCACTGGTGGAAATCGGCTGCCCGGAATTATTTGACGCCATTGCATGTCACGTTGATCAACACGGGTGGAGATAACATGGCCGGAGACCGCAGGCGGTGGGTAGCGCCGCCCCCCGGGCAGGCAGCGTTTCCGTTTACCTCCTGCGAGGGGGCCGGTGACATGAAAAGCGGCGCCACAACGGGTTTCCTCGAACGGCCCGTCGCCGGCTGCTTGTTCGTGCTTCCGCCGAAATTGGAAAAACCGCGGGCGCCCGCTAAAGCGCCCGGGAATAGTTAGGACTGACACTGAATGAGCCAGCCTGCTACCTGCCGCCACTGCGAAGCGCCGCTTACCGAAAGCCTTGTGGACCTCGGCCTGTCACCGTTGGCCAACTCCTATGTCCCGCTGGAGCGTGCCGATGCAGCGGAGCCGTTCTATCCCCTACACGTCCGGGTATGCACCTCGTGCTGGCTGGTCCAAATCGACGATGCCGTCGGGGCCAACGAGATCTTTTCCGCGGAGTACGCGTATTTCTCATCGTTCAGCGATAGCTGGCTGGCTCATGCCAGCGCCTATGTCGAAAAGATGATCGAAGACCAGCGGCTCGGTCCGGACAATTTCGTGATGGAGATCGCGTCTAACGACGGCTACCTCCTGCAGTATTTCCTAGAGGCGGGGATACCGGTGCTGGGGATCGAGCCATCCGGAAACGTCGCCAAGGCAGCCGAAGAAAAGGGCATACCGACGCTCGTCGAGTTTTTCGGCGAGGATCTCGCCAAGCGGCTGCGAGCGGAAGGCGCGAGGCCGGACCTGATCGCATCGGCCAACGTCCTCGCGCACGTCCCTGATCCAAACGACTTCATCAAGGGTGTTGCCGCGCTGCTGCAAGGCGATGCGGTTTACACGGTGGAATTCCCGCACCTGCTGCGGCTGATGGAAAAAGTCCAGTTCGACACCATCTATCACGAGCATTATTCCTACCTTTCCTTGCTCGCGGTGGAGACGATGTTCAACCGCTTCGGCCTCACAGTTTTCGATGTGGAAGAACTGCCGACCCACGGCGGTTCGCTGCGGGTTTATGCCGGCCTTGCCGGGGGTTCCCACGCGGAACATCCGCGCGTCCAGAAAGTCCGGGCAGACGAAAAAGCGGCAAAGCTGGATCGCCGGGAAGGTTATGCCGGCTTTACCGCCAAAGCGGAGGCCGTCAGGCAGGGCTTCTTGGAGTTCCTCGCAAGGGCAAAAGCCGAAGGAAAAAGCGTTGCCGCCTATGGTGCGGCGGCGAAAGGCAATACCTTTCTGAATTATTGTGGAGTGGGCGCAGACTCGATCGCTTTCTGCGTCGATCGTAACCCGGCAAAACAGAACACCCTGCTGCCTGGAAGCCGGATCCCGGTCAAGCCCGTGGAAGCACTATACGAATCCTCTCCTGATTACGTCGTCATCTTGCCCTGGAACCTGAAAGCGGAGATTGCGAAACAGCTCGATGACCTGCGCGCCAGCGGCTCGAAATTCGTGACCGCAGTACCCGCCATCGACATTTTCGGCTAATGCGATCACGGGTTCTGGTCACCGGCGCGAGCGGTCTGATCGGTCGTCAATGCCTGGCCATGTTGGCCAAGGCCGGCTTTGACGTGATCGTCTTGAATCGCCACGGCGAAGCCCCTGCCGGGATGGCAGGGGTGTCGGCGGACTTGCTCGATAGCGATGCAGTTGCCAGCGCCGTGCGCGAAGCCGAAGCGACCCGTTTGTTGCACCTTGCCTGGCACGCCGACCCACGGGACCGCTGGACTTCAGCCATGAACTTGGAGTGGATCGCAGCGACTCTGCATTTGGTCAAAACATTCCGCGCCGCGGGCGGGCAACGGGCGGTCTGTGCCGGGAGTTGCGCTGAATACGACTGGTCAGACGAACTGCTGCGGGAGGATACGCCCCTTCGCCCCGCCACGCTCTATGGCGCAGCAAAAGCGGCAACCGGCATGAGTCTGATCAAGGCCGCGCCGACACTCAATGTTTCGTTCGCCTGGGCCCGGATCTTCTTTTGTTATGGACCAGGAGAGCCTCCGGGCCGATTATTCGGGGATCTCTTGCGCGGGCTTGTAGCGAAAAAACCGGTGGATTGCACGGACGGGCTGCAGGAACGGGATTTTCTGCACACCGCTGATGTTGCCGCAGCCCTGACTGCCTTGCTTGGGTCCGACGCCGAAGGCCCGATTAATATCGCTTCCGGCGAGACAATTCCCGTTCGGGAATTGATTATGACCGCCTCGAGGCAAATGCAGCGTCCGGACCTGATCCGCCTCGGCGCGCTCCCTCGCCCGCCGACAGACCCGCCCCGGCTCGCCGCAGATGTCTCGCGCCTGCGAAACGAGGTAGGATTCCGGCCACGGTACGATTTGGCCTCCGGCATTGCGCAGGTTCTGGCGGCCGAGGGCGTGAAATGAAAGCACTCGCCCTGAACCTGCTTCGTGACGAAACCATCCAGCGGTTCATCAAGTTCGTACTGGTCGGGATTCTGAACACCCTGTTCGGGTACGTGCTTTATGCCTTGCTGGTGCTGATCGGCCTGCCGCCACAGCCCGCCCTAGCCCTTTCTTACGCCTGCGGCATTATCTGGAACTATTTCACGCACGCCAAGCTGGTATTCGACCATCAGGGCTTCAGCAAGCTGCTCCCGTATATCGCGGCCTATCTGTGTCTCTACGTCTTGAACGCGCTGGCGTTGGAGGCCCTGACGGACGCAGGTCTGCCACCCTTGCTTGCGCAAGCGGCAATCCTGCCGTTCGCGGCAGTTTCAGCATTCGTACTGATTTCCCGGGTGTTGACGGGCAAGTTCCCCATTTTGCCGGGGTTGTCCAGGCGCCGGATCTAAGAACGGGCGCCTTGACCCTCATCGATATTGATGAGTTCACGCTCGATCACCATCGGGCCGCCGCGCACTTGGTTCTGGATTGAGACGACATATTCACCCAGCATGCCGATGAAGAGAAGTTGAATGCCAGACAGGAAAAACAAGGAAACGATTACGGTCGTCGTTCCACGGGGTGCAAGATTCGGATCGAAGAAAAATGCGATGACCGAAGCGAGCGAAAATAAAATACATAACGCCGAAATCAGAACGCCCACAATCGTGCAAAAACGCATCGGTGCCTTGGTAAACGCAAAGATCGCATTCAGTCCCTGATCGATCATCGAAAAGAGCCTGTGCTTCGATACTCCGTGCTTTCGTGCTTTCCAGACATAAGGCACAATAATGCTGCGGAACCCGCAAGATGCAATAATTCCCCTGATGTAGGGATAGTGGTCGTTATGCTGCAAGACGGCCTGAAGGACCTTCTTGTCGATCAGTTGAAACTCCCCGACGTCCGGTGAAATCCGGAAGTCGGAGAGTCCATTGACCACGCGGTAGAACAGTTTGCGTGCGTTCCGTAGCAAAAAGGGTTCTTCCCGCGTGGAGCGCGCGCCCGCGACCACTTCATAGCCCTGTTCCCACAATCGGACGAACTCCGGCAAATGCTCCGGCGGATCCTGCAGATCGACCGGCAGCATGACGAGGGTCGCATCCCCTTCGGCGTAGTGCAGGCCGTTGAAGGTGGACCGGAACACGCCATAGTTGCGGGAATTGACAACGACTTTTACGGCTGGATCGCGCGACGCTATCTCCCGCAGAATGTCGACTGTCCGGTCGGTGGAACAATTGTCGACAAAGATATGCTCGCGCTCATACCCCGGCAGTTCCTTGTCGAAGATAGCTTTGACCGTCTCGTAACAAATCTCGACGTTGTCTTGCTCGTTATAGCAGGGGGAAACGACGGAAATCTTCGTCATCGAGCGGCTACTTTGGCTGTTTCGTTATGCGACCATAGGGAGGCAAACACGTGTTTACCACAGCCAAAGCATGCAAGCGCTTGTGCCAAGCGTCTCACCTGTCCGTTGCACCGGCTAGCGGGCTGAGTAGCCGCCGTCCACGGGCATGGCGACGCCGGTGACGAAAGATGCCGCCTCGCTCGCCAGAAAAGCCGCAACCGCCGCAACCTCTTCCGGCTCGCCCAAACGGCCAATGGGATGGATGCTTTCGAGAAACTCGGTGCCACCCTCCATCTCCCGCGCCTTTGCTGTCATTGGAGTGACGATATAGCCAGGACAGACGGCATTTACCCGAACGCCCACCGGGCCAAAGGCTACGGCGAATTGCTTGGTCAGACCCACCACGCCATGCTTGCCAGAGACGTATGCAGCGAGACCCTCGAGTTGTGTCAGGTCATCGACGACTGGCTTTGGACGTACCAAGCCGTGCAGTCCCGCAATAGAGGCCGTGTTGACAATCGCTCCACCGCCCTGCGCAGCCATTATCGGGCAGGCGTGAAGCAGGCCATAGTAGACACCGGAGAGATTCACGCTGATCGTTCGATCCCAGGAATGGCCGCTGCCGATCCCAGCGTTGTTCATCATTACGTCAACCCGGCCAAATTCCCCGGCGGTTTTCTCCAGCGCGGCGCGCACGGCGTCCGGGTCGGTAACATCCAGGCCCAGAGCGAGCGCCCGGCTCCCCGCTTCCTCGACCCGAGCCGCCGTCGCCTGCGCGCCTTGCTCGTCAATATCCGCGCACATCACCGACCCATTTCCCGATGCAATGCTCAGCGCCATTGCCCGGCCGATCCCTGAGCCGGCGCCCGTAACCAGGGCCGCTTTCCCATCGAATGCCGCCATTTCGCCTTATTTCCTTTCTCAGCGTTTCCCGAGGAAGGAAGAATAGGGAAGCGCCACAGCGGAGGCTATGCCTATAAAGGCAACGTGCCCTAGGCGTGGATCGCCCGGCCCGCTACAGCGAAGGCGGCTTCCTTGACCGCCTCGTTCAAGGTCGGGTGAGCGTGCGAGGAACGAGCGATGTCCTCGGTACTGGCCTTGAATTCCATCGCCACAACCGCTTCGGCAATCAAGGTACCAGCGTCGGCACCAATGATATGCACGCCAAGCACTTCGTCGGTCGCTTCGTCGGAGAGAATTTTGACAAACCCCTCACCGTGTCCTATGGCGCGGGCACGGCTGTTGGCCATGAAGGGAAATCTGCCTACTTTGTAAGCTCGCCCTTCGTCCTTCAATTGCTCCTCGGTCTTTCCGACCCAAGCGATTTCCGGATGGGTGTATACGACGCTGGGAATGCAGTTGTAGTCGATATGCGGATGTTGGCCCGCGAGCATTTCCATACAAGCGACTCCTTCTTCCTCCGCCTTGTGCGCAAGCATGGGACCGGCGATCACATCGCCAATAGCATAGATCCCGTCGACGCTGGTCTTAAAGTGACCGTCAACGACGACACGGCCGCGATCGTCTTTCTCAACGCCGGCATCGTCCAGGCCGAGCGATTCCGTGAATGGCCGGCGGCCGATGGCAACTAAGACGGTGTCGCATTCCAACGTTTCGCTCTCGCCACCCTGCGCGGGTTCGGTCGTGAGGCGCACGCCTTTATTGGTTTTCTCGGCGCCTGTCACCTTGGTGGACAAATGGAAGTCGATCCCTCTCTTCTTCAGGATCTTCTGCATTTCTTTTGCGAGTTCCAGGTCCACACCGGGCACGATGCGGTCCAGGAACTCGATGACCGTAACCTTGGCGCCCAGGCGATGCCAAACGACGCCCATTTCCAGCCCGATGATCCCGCCCCCGATCAGTACCAAATGCTCAGGCACCTTCTTCAGCTCAAGTGCGCCGGTGGAGGTAACAATGCGGTCTTCGTCGACCTCCACTCCGGGCAAGGGAATGGGCTCAGACCCGGTCGCGATGACAATATTCTTAGTCTCAATCTCTTGCCGTTCGCCGTCCAGCCCCGCGACCTCAATCTTGCCGGGGCTGACAATACGACCGGCCCCTTTGATGTAATCGACCTTGTTTTTCTTGAAGAGGAACTCAATACCCTTGGTCAAGCCTTTGACCACGTCCGTCTTTGTTTTCATCATTTGCTTCAGATCGACGGACAGTCCCTCCGTCTTGATCCCCAGCTTGCCAAAATTGCTCTTGGCTTCCTCGTACATGTGGGACGCGTGCAGCAGTTCCTTCGACGGAATACAGCCTACATTCAAGCACGTTCCGCCGAGAGAGCCGCGCATTTCCACACAAGCCGTCTTCAGGCCGAGCTGACCCGCCCGGATTGCCGCAACATAACCGCCGGGACCGCCGCCGATCACCACCACGTCATACATAAGGGGAAGTTCCTTCCGCCGAAATCAAAGCCTTAATCACGTCTCTGCCGTAGGTTACATATCGAACAGCAGACGGCGCGGATCTTCGATCCCCTCCTTGATGCGCACAAGCGTTGTCACCGCTTCCGAACCGTCCACGATCCGGTGATCGTAGGAGAGGGCCAGGTACATCATCGGCCGCGCCTGGATCGAACCGTCGGGCATCACCACCGGACGCTGCTGAATTTTATGCATTCCGAGGATGCCCGACTGCGGCGGATTGAGGATCGGCATTGACATCAGCGACCCGTAAACGCCGCCGTTGGAAATCGTGAAGGTACCGCCGGTCAGTTCCTCCAGCTTCAGCTTGCCGTCGCGGGCCCGAGCGCCAAAATCGCCGATCTTTTTTTCAATCTCGGCGAAGGTCATCGATTCCGCATTCCGGACCACCGGCACGACGAGTCCGCTCGGCGTGCCCACCGCTACACCAATATCGTAGTAGTCTTTATAGACGATTTCGTCGCCGTCGATTTCGGCATTGACCGCCGGGATTTCCCGCAAGGCGGCGATCGCGGCCTTAACGAAGAAGGACATGAAGCCAAGACGCACGCCATGGCGATTCTCGAAACTGTCGCGGAACTCTTTGCGAATCGCCAGAACCTCCGTCATGTCCACCTCGTTGAAGGTAGTGAGCATGGCTGCGGTGTTCTGGGCCTCCTTCAGGCGCTCCGCAATGCGTTTGCGCAAGCGCGACATCCGTACCCGCTCTTCATTCCGGCCTACCCCGACCGCTGGTGCCGGCGCAGGCTGCGGAGCAGGTTCCTCGGAGCGCGCGACCGGTGCCGGAGCAGGCGGCTGCTCACGCCCTGCGGCAGCGGCCTCCACGTCCGCCTTCGTCGCTCTGCCACCCCGGCCCGTCGGTTGAATGTCCTCAGCAGAAACCCCTTTTTCGGCAGCGGCTTTGCGAACGGCAGGGCCCGCCGCCGCAAGAGCATCGTCTTTCGCGGCTCCCGCTGGCTCTGGCGTTTTC
>CAYYSC010000060.1:0-11817 GCA_964474065.1 uncultured Rhodospirillales bacterium
ATTCGACCGTTCGGCAGTGCTGCTTCGAGGGCCTCGGCCGCGTCCTCGTAGAACTGCGCCGTCGCCCCACCGACGAGGAGCAGCGTCGGGGTAGACAGCGTAGCGAATTTCGAAGCGTCGAACGCGTACGCTTTGCGCGCTCGCTCCTCGCGCAGGGCGAATACGGGAAGGCCGAGGCGCTGCTGGCGCCGGCGGTCCGCCGGAACGAGGTGGATCAGGACCTGCGGCTCGCGCTTGCCGAGGCGCAGCTCGGGCAGGGGCGGTTCGAGGAGGCGCACGAGGTGCTGACCCGTGCCTGGACGGAGACCGGGCCGATCCGCCACGAAGGCAAGCACTACCAGCACCGGGTTATCAATCCTTGGGCGGTGCCCTTGCAAAAGCCCTACCCTCGCATCTGGGTGCCGGGCGTGATCAGCCGGGAGACCATCGTCTGGGCAGCGAAACAGCGTTATCCCTACGTCGCGCTGAACACCTCGATCGAGGACACCAAGAAGATCTGGGAGTTCTACGATTCCATCGCCGCAGAATGCGGGTACGAAGCCGGGCCGGAAAACCGCGGCTACCTGATTCAGGTGCACATCTCCGACTCGGAAGAGAAGGCGGAGAAGAATGCCCGCGAATTTCGCTGGATGCAGGGCGAGTTCACCGGCCTGGCCCACCCGGTTTGGTCCACCCCCTCCGGCTATTCCTCCCCCAGCAATCGCCGGGCGTTCGTGGAATTCTCGGCCGGCTTGCGCCAGAACCCGCGCGGCCAGACCACGTTCGAGCAGCAGGTCCAGGACATGCGCATCATCTACGGCACGCCGGATCAGGTGGTTGCCAAGCTGAAGATTATTCTGGAGCAGACCCGGCCCGGCATCCTGGCGCTCTGGGGCAATGACGGGAAAGTGAGCCAGGAAGACTCGCTCACCTGCATCCGCCTGATGGGGCAGGAAGTGTTCCCGGCCATCCGCGAGATCGCCAAGGAGCTCGATTTAAAGAGCCCGGACGAGGCGAATGCGCCGGTGCACCTGAAATACTCTACCGACCTGAAGAAGCCGGCGGTGGCGGCAGAGTAGGCGTGAGGGAGCCCGGGTCGGCCTTTGTCCGACCCGGGGAACCGAGGAGCTAGGCGCTGGCCTTCAGCGTTTTCACGACTTCGGCGCTGGCGGCCAGCGTATCGGCAACGTCTCTCTCATCGTGCGCGCAGGAGACGTAGATTTTGGCGTCGCCCTTCAGCACGCCGCGCTCGCGCATTCCCTTGTTGAAGGCCTTCAGCATGCCCGGATCGCCCGTCATGGAGCTGCGGTAGTCCACCACTTCCTGCTCGGTGAAGATCACGTCGAACATCGGCGGCTCGCCGACGATCTGCGCCGGGATGCCTGCCTTGGCGAACTGCTCGCGAAAGCCTTGCATCAACGCGCGGCCGGTGGTGTGCAGGCGCTCGTACGTTCCGGGTTTTTTCAACTCTTCCAGTGTCGCCAACCCTGCGACTGCCGCCACGGGATTACCGCTGAGCGTGCCGGTCATGCGCACGAAGTCTTCCGGTGCGACGGACCCGGCATCAAAATGGTCCATGAACTCCGCCTTGCCGGCAATCGCCGCCAGCGGGAAGCCGCCGCCAATGACCTTTCCGAGCGCACAGAGGTCCGGCGTGACACCATAGTATTCCTGGCCGCCGCCATAAGCGTGGCGGAAGCCGGTCACCACCTCATCGAAAATCAGGGGCACGCCCGTCTCGTCCGCAACCTCGCGCAATGCCTGGAGGAACCCGGGCTTGGCCGGAACCAAGCGCTGTTGCGGCTCCACGATCACCGCACCCAACTCATTCGCATATTCGCGGATCATGGCGACCGCGGCGTCGGTGTCGTTATAGGGCGCAATCAGCATCTCGCCGGTCAGCACTTGCGGAATGCCGGGGGTGTCGGGTTGGGCCTGCGGAAAGTTGCCGGGCATCTTCGGCGCCATGCTCATCAGCGCGTAATCGTTCATGCCGTGGAAGCCGCCCTCAAACTTCAGCACCTTGTCGCGCTTGCGGTGGGTGCGGGCGATCCGCATGGCATAGAACGTCGCCTCGCTGCCGGTGGAGACATAGCGCACCTTCTCGGCGCAGGCGACGGCATCGACGATTGCGGCGGCGAGGCGGATGCCGAATTCGTTGTTGGCGAAGAAGGTGGTGCCGCGGGCGAGCTGCTCCGCCACCGCCTGGGTCACGGCTGGATGGGCGTGGCCTAGCAGCATCGGGCCGGAGCCGATCAGGTAGTCGATATATTCCTTGCCGTTTACGTCCCAGACACGCCCGCCTTTCCCTTCGCGGATGATGACTTCGGCGTCGATATTGCCAAAGCTTCCCCCCGGCAGAACGCGGGCGGCTTCGTCGAACAGGGCAGTGGTGTCGGGCATGGCGAGGGGTCCTTTGTCCGTCCGGTGTCATTGGACGCATCTTGACACTAGTGTGCGGGTTGTCGACAGCCTTGTGGAAGGCGAGAGAGCAGATTGCGGAAGGTTTCAGCCTGACGGGGGCTTTAGGCATAACGACCACGGTGTTGGCTCCCTAGCCTGCCGTGCAATAGCATCGCCCCCCGAACACCAGGCAGCACCCGGAACGGGCGATGATGGGACTGGAGTGGAATATCTTTGTCGGAATCGGCCTGATCCTCGCCGCGGCTATGCTGGGTTATTTAAGCTACAGCAATCGCCTCGGCGAAGGCTGGCTGGACAAGGCTAACAAGATTGCCAGCCTCCTTGCCGTCCTGCTCGGGATTGCCAGCTTGTTTGTCCCGGCCATCACCGAAGACGTTTCTCCCGGCTCTCAGCGGGCGATCGTAACCAGCAGCGAAAATGTCAATATCGGTCAGGCAGGGGACGACAGCCAAATCATCTTTGGCGATCTGTCGACCACCGCAGAAAAACGGCATGCCAACGCGGCGGAGAGCGTAAGGGAAGAGATCGGACAAAACTTCGGGGCGCTGTCTCTCCAGATCGATTGGGTACAGGCGCAGACGCCGCAGGCGTTCTGGGATACGCGCCGCCCGAACGAGACGGAGACAGCCTACCAGGACAGGGCCCTGAACGAGTTCCGCGACTACCGAAACTTTGTCGAAGAAGGTCTTCGGCCCGAATTTTCGGACGCCTTGTTGCAGATGTTTCGCAAGGAACTGGCCTTCGATCCGGAATTGGCCTCGCAAATCATCCAAATTTACCGACTGCAAGACGAAACGCAGCAGTCGCTGAAGAGCTACCATGGCGGGCTTCGCCATCTCGGAAGCCTCCAACTCAACGACCAAGAACGGACCGCCCGCGCTCTCTCATTGTATCGGGAGAAGGTTGCGGAGGCGAAAATGAACTTGATGGACGCTGTTTCGGCCTATTGCCTGATCGCTGCACCGAAGGCGATGGCAGCGCTCAATGTTCATCTGTCTGCCCTCGGGATCGACGAGGCGCTTGTCGCCGGCCCAGACGGTTTCGCAACGGCCAAGCAACTGGCGGCGGGGTTTGCGGAGGAGAAGCAGCGGGTGCTTCAGGAGCAGATTGCGGAGGGATCGAGGCCGCCGGAAAGAACCCTTAGCCGCCAGATCGACGATCCTTACCTGCGGTTTCTCCGGGAGACGATGGGCCTGCCGCCCGCCTTGACGGAGGCTGAACTGGCCAGCTTGAGCCGAAAGCGGCTGGACCGAAACGAGACCAATCCGGTGAAGCTTTTTCAACTGGCCGCCTTATCCTACGTCGAAGCGGACGGGCGGGCCGCGGAATTTTATTTCGAGCGGGCGATTGAGACCGGCACGCTTCCAGACCGGATGCGGCGCTTCGCGGAAACGTCTCTCGACCGGCTCCAGAACCCCGCGAAATATGACGGAAGTCTGGGGGTCATGGTTTTGACTTTGTCTGGCGACGAAGCTTTCGCTCGGGCAGGCTTGGAAGTTGGCGACGTCATCGTCGCCGCAGGACGCACGAAGGTTCACGAGCCCCTGGACATTGCGTCAGCCCTGGGCAAGGCGAGCGACCCCACCCTCGCGCTGACCGTCGTGCGCGGCGAGGAGAAACATATCCTTTCTGTTCGGACCGGCCAGCCGGCTGGTGCCGCGCTGTCGCAACTCGTCATTCTCAACCGGATTCAACTCTGAACCTCGGCCATGACCGGCAGCCGCGCCATCTTGGCTGGCCTCAGTCGAGGCGTACCAAATCGTTGGTTGGCTTGCCTTCGGGGCCCACGGCCCGAACTTCGGCGATCCTGCCGTTCTCGTCGCGGCGGCCGATAATGGCGATGCCATCGTCCCAGTGCACCGGCCGCAGCATGCGGACATGCACGTCGAAGCTGTCCTGCAATCCGTCCTTCTGCATGGCCTGGATCAAATTCTGAACCATACCGTTGCCCGCAAAGATCGGCATGCGGTAGCCGAATTTCTGCGCGTGAGCCGGGTTGGTGTGAATGATGTTCTGGGTATTGCCGCTATACCCAAGGCACTTCGCCGGGCTGATCTGGCGCTCGTCGAGCAGTTCCCATCCGGGCTCAAGATCGACCTTCGGCGGCGGGCGCAGCATGTCGGAATAGGGATCGGAGGTCGCCGCCGGTGGGCGCGGGCGCATCTTTGTCTGGTCCGCCATCAGCGCCATCGGCCAGACTTCCAGCAGCAACTGGCCGGCTGGGTCATGATAGGTGAAGGCGCCATGCATCATCCACCCGCGTTTGTGGTCGTCCACGGCGGTGAACTTGCCGTTAAAGGTGATGGGGGTGCCCATCGGGATTGGCGCGTGCTGCTTGATCCGGCTTTCCGTGTGCACATAGCCACGGTCCGTGTAGTTGGCGAACAGCGCGTGGCCGATCACCTTGATCGGCCGGGCGGCGAGGATCGCGGGGTCGATCCGGTCCTGGTAGAAACCGTGCGGGATCTCGCAGCAGGCGTGCAGCCAGCGCTGGCGCTCTTCCTCGACAATCAGTTCTTCGGTTGGAAAGGCGAAGCCCGGCTCAACGCGGTAGGCGATGGCGTCCATCTTGAAAATGTTCCTCGTGGATTACCGTTCGTTCTTGGTTTCGTAGTTAAGCTCGATCAGCACGCCGTTCGGGTCCGTCACGAAAATTTGCAGCAACTCGCCGCCCGGCACCGCCCGCGCCTCGAACTCATAGCCGTGTTCGGACAGGTGTTTCTTCATCGTATCGAAGCCGCGACTGACGAAAGCGACATGATGGACCACGCCAGAATCGGGCTTCTGCATCTCGTCCGTGCCGCTAATGTCGACGAGATGCAAAACTGCCCGGCCCTCGGAATACATCCAGGCGCCGGGGAACGGGAAATCCGGCCGCGGCCCGTTCTCCAAACCCAGCGCCTTTTCGTAAAAGCGTACGGTTTCGTCGAGGTGACGCGTGCGAATGTTGAAGTGATCGAGTACGCCTACGGACATCGGAGCGGTTCCCTCGCTGAGCAAGTATCCGCCGTCAGATTACCCGTAGCGACTAGGCTGTGTGAAGGGCCGAGACGCGGGGCGCACCTTGCCGTTCGCCAAGCGAGACGCGGCTACATCTTCACATAGCTGCCGGGCGCATCCTCAATGGCTTTCAGGCCGTTGGCTCCTGGTATCCGCGCAGGCACTTTCTCCCCGCCGAAGCGAGTGATCCATTCCTGCCAGTGTGGCCACCAGGAACCCTTGCGTTCCTCCGCCGTCGCCAGCCACTGGTCGCGGTCCGGTATCATCTCCCTACGGGTCCAATGGCCGTACTTGCCGGCCGCGGGCGGATTAACAACGCCTGCGATATGGCCGGACGCGGCAAGAACGAATTGCTTCTCGCCCCCAAACTCGTAAGCCCCCTTGTAGATAGCCTTCCATGGCGCGATGTGATCTTCCTTCGTCGCGATCATCATGGTGGGCGTCTTGATCGCCCGCAGATCGATCGGCGTGCCCAAAAGCGTCAGTCCGCCCGGCTGCGACAACAGGTTCTGCTGGTACATGTTACGCAGATAGAAGCTGTGCATTGCCTTTGGCATGCGGGTGGAGTCGCTATTCCAATACAACAAGTCAAAGGGGAAAGGCTCTTTTCCCATCAAATAGTTATTGATAACAAACGACCAGATCAGGTCGTTGGAACGCAGCATGTTAAAGGTGGTGGCCATCTGGGTCCCCTCCAGATAGCCTTTCTTTTCCATCATCTCCTCGATCATCTTAATTTGTTCTTCATCGATGAAGATGCCGAGTTCGCCAGGCTCTGAAAAATCGGTCAGGGAAGTGAGGAAGGTGGCGCTATCGATCCGGTCGTCGCCGATCGCGGCCATGTGGGCGAGGGTTGCGGCGAGCAGGGTCCCACCGAGGCAATAACCGACGGCATTGACTTTCGAAACGCCGGTGTCCTCCTGAACCGCCTGCAGGCCTGCAAGGATACCCTCGCGCATATAGTCCTCGAAAGTGGCGTTCGCCAAATCCTCGTAAGGGTTCACCCAGGAAATCATGTAAACGGAATGACCTTGATCGACCATCCATTTAACCAGAGAGTTCTTCGGCTGTAGATCGAGGATGTAATATTTATTGATCCACGGAGGTGCAATAATAATTGGCCGTTCGAACTGCTGTTCGGTCGTCGGCTCATAATGGATCAACTGCATCAGCCGATTCTGATATACTACCTTGCCTTGGCTCACAGCGATATTCTTGCCGACCTCAAATGTATTCGGCGCCGTTTGCCGGATCTTCAGGGAACCCTGGCCCTTTTCAAGATCCTCCAGCAAATGATTGAGCCCCCGAACCAGGTTCTCGCCGCGGCTTTCAATCGTTTCTTTCAGAACTGCCGGATTGGTGGCGACGAAGTTTGTGGGCGCCATCGCATCGACGAACTGGCGAGCGTAAAAATTCACTTTTCCGCGTGTGTGATCGTCTGGAAACTCAACGTCTTCAACGTTGTTCAAAATCCACTGCGCGGCCAGTAAGTAAGACTGTTTGATGTAGTCGAAGACGAAATTCTCGGACCACTCTGTGTCCTGGAAACGGCGATCACCCTTTTCGGGCGTCGCAACCGGCTCTGCTTCCGCGCCCATCATGCGGCGGGTCGTGGCCGCCCAAAGCTGCATGTAGGATTGCCAGAGCTGATTTTGCGCTTCCACCATTTTGGCAGGATTGCTCATCATTCGCTGGGTCATTTCCAGAAACGCCCGTCCGAGCCCGCTCGGGTCGAAGTTCGCCTCCCCGTCAGGCTTCAACTGCGTCCCTTCGCTTGCGGTCCGGGCCAGGAACTCCTTCACCAGGTTCTGGCTCCTCTCCGCGATTTCGGTGAGTTCCTTCGTCATGTCACGCGGTTGGGTAGGCTGGTCCGTCATGATTGTCTCCGACCCTCTCAGTCCCTCTGTCGCCCGGATAAGTGCGCTATAGGTCTTCTTGCCCAAACTATCTCGGCACCCTAAACATGTATCGAACTCAGCAGAAGCTGAACCCGACTTTTGTAGGGGATATGGTGCTCAGGCGCTTCGTTTCGAATGTTTTCCCCATTATAGCCCGGCTTTGTTTCGTTACCATGACGGCAGGGATGGCGGTAACAATTGGTTCATGTGCCCAATTGGGTGACGCATACCGGGCCAGCTCCGATTGGCTGAATGAGATCGAGGCGCCGCCAGAGCCTGGACCATGGCGCCTGTCCGCGTGGTCGGTGCCAAAGGATGCTCCCTATCCGAAGCTGAGCGACGTGCCGCCGCGCCCGTCCGACATCCCGTCCTCGGAGGACCTGGGCACCGTCGTGGAGCGTCTACAGCGGGATGCGGCCACGGCAGAGCGGAGAGAGGATGGCTCGCCTGATCCGGTGGCGCTCGGTGCGCCACCCCCAGCCCAGGTGGAGCCGCTTTTCATTCCCGGTGTGGGGCTCGTCGGCCGGGTCTCGCCCTGAGCCACCGCCCCTTTGCCGCAGCTCTTCCTGATGGGAACCCTCCCAGGGCGGTAATTTCGGTTGACCCGCGGGTCCGTCTGAATGATCAACACAGACCGGTCCGAACCGGGTGTCCAATTTTCGTGCAATGTCGAGCAGTACGATGTCAGTCCTATCCGATCAATTGGAGCAGCGGTTTCCCAAACTGAAGCGCCTTCCGCCTTACCTGTTCGCCGAAGTGAACGCGATGAAGGCGGCCGCACGACACGCAGGACAGGACATTATCGACTTCGGCATGGGTAACCCGGACCAGCCGACGCCGCCGCATATCGTCGAGAAGCTGCGGGAGGCAGCACTGAACCCGCGGGCACACCGCTATTCGTCCAGCATGGGAATCCCCGGGCTGCGCCGTGCGATCGCCGCGTACTACGAACGCCGTTTCAACGTCAGCATCGACGCCGAACGGGAAGCGATCGTCACGCTCGGCTCGAAGGAGGGGCTGGCGAACCTGGCCCAGGCGATGACGTCGCCAGGGGACGTGCTGCTGGTGCCGAACCCCAGCTACCCGATCCACCCGTTCGGCGCAATTATCGCCGGCGCTTCGCTCCGTCACATGCCCGTGTCGGACGGCCACGATTTCATGAACGAGTTAAAGCGGGCCGTGCAGCATTCCGTGCCGAGGCCGGCGGGACTAATCATCTGCTACCCGTCCAACCCGACCGCAAAGGTCGTCGATCTGGATTTCTATGCGGAGGTCGTCGACTTTTGCCGGCATCAGGGAATCTGGGTCATCTCGGACCTTGCCTACGCCGAGATCTATTTCGAGGGCGAACCACCGCCCTCCATCCTCCAGGTGCCGCGAGCCAAGGAAATCGCGGTCGAGTTCACCTCTCTCTCCAAGACCTATTCGATGCCGGGCTGGCGTGTCGGTTTCTGCTGCGGCAACCCCCTGTTGATTGCGGCCCTGGCGCGGGTCAAATCGTACCTGGATTACGGCGCGTTTACGCCGATCCAAGTAGCGGCGACCGCAGCCTTGAACGGGCCGCAAGATTGCGTTGCGGAAATCCGGGAAATGTACCGGCAGCGCCGCGATACGCTGGTGGAAGCGTTCGGTCAGGCAGGCTGGGACGTGCCCAGCCCGCCCGCCTCCATGTTCTGCTGGGCGCCGCTGCCGCCCGCATTCCGGGAAATGGGCTCAATGGCCTTTGCCAAGCTCGCGCTGACCCAGGCGCAGGTCGCGGTCTCCCCCGGCGTGGGCTTCGGCGAATACGGCGAGGGGTATGTGCGCTTGGGTCTGGTGGAGAATCGTCACCGGATCAGGCAGGCTGCACGCAACCTCAAGTCGTTTTTGGCCGGCGACCCGGAACAGTATCTGGCGCAGGCTGCGGAGTAAAAGGGATGAGTGAGACGCCCCTGAAGATTGCCGTCGCCGGTCTTGGCACCGTCGGCGCCGAAGTGGTGCGGGTGCTGCGGACCAACAGCGAGCTTTTTGCGGCGCGCGCCGGAAGGCCGCTGCAGGTCACCGATGTTTCCGCCCGGAACCGCGATCGCGACCGCGGGCTCGACCTGTCCCCGTATATTTGGCACGACGATGCTGCCGCCATGGCGGCAGCATGCGATGCGGATGTGGTCGTGGAACTCGTGGGGGGCGCGGACGGTCCGGCCCATGCCCTTGTCCAGAAGGCGCTGTCGTCCGGAAAAGACGTGGTCACGGCCAACAAGGCGATGCTGGCGAAGCACGGTGTGAGCTTGGCTGCCTTGGCGGAGGACGCAGGGCAAATCCTGGCCTACGAAGCGGCCGTCGCCGGCGGCATTCCCATCGTCAAGGCGCTGCGAGAGGGCTTGGCCGGCAACAATGTCAGCGGCATCTATGGCATTCTGAACGGCACCTGCAATTTCATCCTCACCACGATGCGGGAAACCGGCCGCAGCTTTGCGGACGTCCTCAAAGAAGCGCAGGATCTCGGCTATGCGGAGGCGGATCCGGCCTTCGATGTGGACGGTAACGACGCGGCGCAGAAGCTGGCAATCCTCGCCAGTATCGCCTTCGGCATCCCGGTCAACGAGGCAGCCGTCTATGTCTCCGGCATCACCGATGTCTCTGCAGAGGACATCGCGTTCGCGGAAGAGCTGGGATATCGGATCAAGCTGCTCGGCATTGCCCGTCGGACCGCCGAAGGGATCGAGCAGCGCGTTCACACGGTAATGTTGAGCAAGACATCGCCACTCGGTCAGATCGAGGGCGTTACCAACGCCGTCGAAGTGGAGGGCGATTCGGTCGGGCGAGTGGTCCTCACGGGTCCGGGCGCGGGCGCGGGCCCGACGGCTTCGGCGGTTATTGCGGATCTGGTGGATATCGCGGCGGGACGCCGGGCCCCTGTTTTCGGGGTTCCGCATACCAGCCTGCGGCCGGCCTCGCTCATCGATATCGAGAAGCACCGCGGCGCCTACTACCTGCGTCTCATGGTATCGGATCAGCCGGGCGTGATTGCAGGGATTGCAGGGGCTCTCGGCCGGCATGGCGTTTCGATCGAGTCGGTCCTCCAGCGCGGCCGAAATCCGGGCGAGGTCGTGCCCGTCGTTATGGTCACCCATGAGTGCGAGGAGGCGGCAATGAGCGCCGCTCTCGCGGAGATTGCCGGTCTTCCGGCGGTTGCAGAGCCGCCAACGCTGATCCGTATCGCGGAAGTCTAGCTGGATACCAAAAACCGAGATCAATAAAGCTCAATGAACCAAAAGGGGAAAGCATCGTCATGTCCGGTATAGACCATCAACTCGCTCTGGAAGCCGTCCGGGTCAGCGAAGCTGCCGCGGTCGCCGCCTCGCGTCTGACCGGCCTAGGGGACGAGAAGGCGGCCGATCAGGCCGCGGTGGACGCGATGCGGACAGTCCTCAACGAAATGCCGATGAGCGGTGTCGTCGTCATCGGCGAGGGCGAGCGCGACGAGGCGCCCATGCTTTATATCGGCGAAGAGGTCGGCCAGGGAGGCCCGGGAGTAGACATCGCCCTTGACCCGCTGGAGGGGACGACGATTGCCGCGAAGGCGATGGCCGGCAGCCTGGCGGTGCTCGCGTTTGCAGAGCGCGGGAAGTTTCTCCACGCGCCGGACGTCTACATGAGCAAGATCGGCGTCGGTGGCGGCCTGCCGGCGAATGTCGTCGATCTCGATGCGGAACCGAAGGAGAACCTGACCAATCTGGCAAAGGCGAAGGGCTGTGAGGTTTCCGACTTGGTCGCCTGCATTCTCGACCGGCCGCGCCACGAGGAACTGATCGCCAAGACGCGCGAAGCGGGCGCGCGGATTGCCCTGATCACCGATGGCGATGTTTCAGGGGTCATTGCCACGACGGTGCCGGGTAGTGGCATCGACATTTACATGGGGTCAGGCGGCGCCCCGGAAGGCGTACTCGCGGCGGCGGCGCTGCGCTGCATCGGCGGGCAATTCCAAGGGCGGCTTCTATTCAGGAACGAGGACGAGAAAGGGCGCGCGCATCGGGTTGGCATTACGGACCTGGATCGGAAGTACGCGCTGGAGGAACTAGCTGCCGGCGACGTGATTTTCGCCGCCACGGGTGTGACCAGCGGCACCATGCTGCAAGGCGTCAGGCGGATACCGGGCGGAGCAGAAACGCAGTCCATCTCGATGATCTCCAATACTGGCACGGTACGCGTCGTGACAGCCAAGCATAATTTCGAGCGCAACCCGCGTCTCGCGAAGTTTGCCTGAGCGGGCCTTGTCAGGCACCCGGCGAAGTTTCGGGCTTCGCGGTGATCTGCGAATCGGCGGTAGTGCCACAAACGCCGGATAGCGCCGCTGCGCTCCCGGCTCCGGTCTCGGGGGACCGCGTTGTTGCAAGAATTTGCCTTTGATGTCTCCTCGTCGCTCAGCGGCAAGCGCTGGCGTTGGCGACCTGCCGACCCCAGACTGGCGGCGGCGATCAGCCAGCGCTACGGCCTGTCTGAAATTGCCGGCCGGCTGCTGGCGCCCCGGGTGGAT
>CAYYSC010000061.1:0-3612 GCA_964474065.1 uncultured Rhodospirillales bacterium
ACCGTTTCAAGACGACGCCGAGCATCCGCCGAAACCATAATGGATATTCCTGTCCGCATTCGCCAGACTCGCATGCCCGCGGACGGATGGAAATCCCCTTTCGGACTCTTCCCTCTCGGTCAATCCACTAGCGTGATCAAGCCGGCCATCACCTCCCATAACGGCGTGAGCGGGTAAGGCCGGATGATCTCGCAGAGCTCTCCGCGCTTGTCGGCAAGACTGCCTGAATAGGCCTTCACTGGCTCCCGTGGCTGGCGAACGCTTACTTCTGGCCTTTGGCGAATGCATCGCGGGCGCGCCGGGCGGGTTCGGCATCACGCACCAACAGTGAGGTGTCCGAATCCATGAAAGATGTGGCGTGATGCAGGGCGTTCGTCGTGGCGTTGACGGCCTGTTTGCTCATGGTGACGATCTCCGGCGGCATTTTGGCGGCAGCCTCGGCAAGCTTTAGCCCCTCGCTCACCGCCTCGCCTTCGTCGGCAACGGCATCAACCAATCCCCACTCCAGAGCTTGCTGGGCCGGCATCTTCTCACAAAGAACGATGATGCGCTTGGCCTTGGCCGGGCCGACCAAACTTAACAGCCGCGGGATCGCCTGCCATTGCAGCGTCAAGCCGATTTTCACTTCCGGAACATAAAGGTAGGCCGGATGCGCCATCGTGCGCCAGTCGCAGGAAATTGCGAGGGCAACTCCCGCCCCCACCGCCAAGCCTTCGATCGCAGCGACGGTGATCTGGGGCATCTCCTCCCAGGCCCGGCAAAGGCGGCGACCAAGCTGGCTGCGGTCGCGCTGAGACGCGAAGCTGGCGCCACCATACCGTTCTTTCAGGTCAGCGCCCGCAGAGAAAGCCTTTGGCGATCCCGTCAGAACGACCGCGTGGATGTCATGCCGGTCGTAAAAGGAGTGGGCGACCGCGGTCAGTTCGCGGACCAGCGGCTCGTTAAAGGCGTTCAGAGCTTCCCCTCGGTTGAAAGTAACGACCGCAACCGCCCCGTGTTCCTCGATGGTCGTGAATTTCCAGTCTAGCATTTCCGTCCCGATTTCTTGTTAGCCAAGCATTCCAGGAACGCTGGCCGGAGGGAGTGAACCTAACTACCGATACCTTAGCAAGCCATCGCGAATGATGGAGCCTTTGTCGATCAATGATCCATAGAGAGGTAGAAGGTCCAGGCTTTCATCCGAAGCAGGATCTTGCGAATAATCGCGAACATCTCCCAATGCTCGCTGTAAACTGCCACATGCCCTGCCGATCCGCCCGGCAGCCGGTGGGCATTTACGGCGTCATCCAGCTCAATCAGCGCGACAACGCGGCCCGGAGGCCGGTTCTCCTCTGGTGCGATCAAGTTGCCGGAAGCAGTGAACTCACCGCTTGCTATCACGTCCAGAACCTGGACAATTCGCCCGGAAAAGACCGTGCCCGGCACCGCATAGAAGGCGATTTCCGCTTCGCTGCCAACGGTCAGACGTTCCGTTGCAATCTGCCGGAAGGAGGCTGCCACCTCGCGCCGACGTTCGGAAACGAACACCATGCTGGGGCGAAGGGGGAAGGGTACAGCCATGAAACCCTCGCGCAAGGCTAGTTGGGCGACGTAACCAGCCGATGGCGCACGCACCGTCGCCTGGTCCAAATTCCAACGGGCCGCATCGAGT
This sequence comes from uncultured Rhodospirillales bacterium, assembly GCA_964474065.1. GTDB lineage: Bacteria > Pseudomonadota > Alphaproteobacteria > Bin95 > Bin95 > JACKII01. The sequence goes on from CAYYSC010000061.1 coordinate 1,652, forward strand.
TGTGCCTCGACTTCCGCCAGTTTTGCATTCACCCCGTCTTCGACCAGTGCGCCTAATTCATCACGGGACAACAGAACATCCGCTCGAGCCCGCTCCAGATTGCCTCGCGCCAAGTTCAGGTCGTTCCGGTCCTCGTCCAACCGAACGCGCGGGATCGCCCCTTTCTCAACCAACTCTTCGGTACGCGTAAACTCTTCCTCTGCCAGAACCAACGCTGACTCTGCCTGCTGCAACTGGGCTTCCGCAGCGGCGAGCCGATCCTGATCCTGCCGGATGTCCGCTTCAATCGAGGCTCTGCGTGCTTCCAGTTCCCGAACCCTCAATCTATAAGGTTCCGGGTCGATGCGGAAAAGGACGTCCCCCTTCTGAAGCGGCTGGTTCGCCCTTACCGGCACCTCGACGACATGGCCGCCTACCGACGGAACAACGGGTGTCGTAATGAAGTAGCTGCTAGCCGTCGTCGTGTAGGGATGGTTGTAATTCATGGCGAGCATGATGACGCCGATCATCACAACGCCCCCCATAATCGCCGTCACCACGGTGTAGCCGTTTACCGGCACCTTGAAGACTCGGAACGCCGCGAAACACAGCGCCCCGTAAGTCAAAAGCATCAAGGTTTCCATGTTCAGGCGCCTTTACCAGAGGAGCGCCCGCGACCCGCAAGTTCTGCGCGGAGTGAGGCCACCTCCCGCTCCAGCACACTCAACCGCTCATGGTAACCATTGGATTGGGAATTAGGTTGGTTAAATCCGTAGCCCCTGTCCGAGCGGTACAGGGTTGCCCAGATCCAGAGAAACGGCCAGATCGCATGCAAAGTCAGCAGGCTAATCCAGCCGCCAACATGAATTGCATCCATGTGGGGATGGTTGCGTTTCTTGGCAATTCTATAGGGAATGTCATGAATGTAGATAAAACCATAGAGCAACAGTAAGCCAACGCATACAATCATCCCTAGCGCCACATAATCCAGCATTCTGATACCCCCTTCTTCCTGAGGACGCCGGCTACTACCGCCGCCGTTTTTCCAGCACGACGCCAGCCTCGATCAGCTTACCGATCTCCGCCTCGCTCAATCCTGCTTCCATCAGAACAGCACGGCCATGCTCCCCATAGGAAGGCGGAGCCAAGCGCACATTGCCCGGTGTGCGACCGAGTTTTGCCTGGATGCCAAGGGCGTTATAGCCCTCACCGTCGGAAATCCGCATCTTCCGATGAAGGGTGTGCTCGCTGGCCATGGCCGTCGGCACGTCGTTCACCGGACCCGCGGGAACACCCGCGTTTAGCAAGGCACGGGCGAGCTCATCGCACTTCCACTCGGCAAATGCTGCTTCCAGCGCCGGTTTCAGTTCGGCCCGGTTGACGGAACGGTCCGGCGCACGGGAAAATCGCGGATCCTCGGTCAGCTCTTGCTCGCCAATCACCTCGCAGAGCCGCCCGAACTGGGCGTTATTGCCGACGGCAAGGAAGATATCCTTATCGGATGTGGCAAATGTGTCGTAAGGATAGATATTCGGGTGAGCATTGCCGGTAATGCTCGGCGCTTTCCCGTTCATCATAAAATTGTTGGCCTGAGGGTGCAGAAGGGCAACAGCGCAATCGTAAAGAGTCATATCTAGGTACTGCCCCCGCCCTGAATTGTTCCGCTCGTAGAGGGCCATCAGGATGGCAATAGCAGAATTCAGGCCAGTGCCCATGTCCACCATCGGTGTGCCAACGCGGGTCGGGCCGCTGGTTGGCGTGCCGTTGACGCTGGACATGCCGCTAACCGCCTGCACCACCGCGTCGTACCCGGGATCGCCGCCCATGGGACCGGTCGCGCCATAGCCGGAAATGCGGCAGTGGATTAGCCGCGGGAAGCGCTTGCAGAGGACCTCCTCGTAGCCAAGCCCCCACTTCTCCATCTGGCCGGGCTTGAAATTCTCGATCACCACGTCCGCGGTTTCGAGGAGTTTCAGCAGGAC
>CAYYSC010000061.1:3622-11615 GCA_964474065.1 uncultured Rhodospirillales bacterium
GGCTTCGACAGATCAAGGCCGAGGGAGCGCTTGTTTCGATTCACGCCCATGAAATAGGCGGCCATGTCGCCCTGCGGATCGTCGTTCAGGAAGGGAGGCCCCCAGTCACGCGTCTCGTCGCCCATCGGCGGCTCGATCTTGATCACGTCCGCTCCGTGGTCACCAAGGACCATCGTGCAGTAAGGACCGCCGAGCACGCGCGTTAGGTCGATCACCTTCAGGCCCTTCAAAGCACCAGTTGCGGGCGCCGAGGGACCGTCGAAATTCAAGGAAGCAAAGGACATGACAAACGGCTTTCTCACGAAACAGCTGCAGACCTTCTTTAACGCATGCTGAGCCGCTGGGGACAAGGGCGAGTTGCTTGCATAATAGGATGAAAGGTCGCCGCGCGGTATGCTCCGACAGGATCCGAATACCTATGACCGAGTGGGAACACGCCATGGCCCGAAATCAGCGCGACATCAGCTTCGCCACCTTCAACCTCCTCAACCTACAGCTCCCCGACGCAGCGATGTATCCCGGGGGCAAGCTCTACTCGGAGCAGGAATACCAGAACAAGATCGCGTGGACTGCCGCCGCCCTCCGTCTACTGGATGCGGACGTGATCGCCTTCCAGGAGCTTTGGAGCGCTCCCGCGCTACACGCAGCGTTCGAAAAGGCGGAATTGGGTAACCGCTACCGCCTCGTCTTTATTAAGGAGCCCAACTGGGACGGCATTGCAGTCGCCGCGGCCGTGCGCGAGCCTTGGCAAATCCTCTCGAAAAAGCGGCATAAAGCTTTCCCCGAAGGCTTCTTTCTGAAAAAGCGCAAGCGTTCGATGGCAGGACTGCAAGCCGACCCGCCCGAAGCGGACCTGGAAGCTCCCGAAGAAGACCCGGAAACAGTGCCGAGCCACGAGGACGAAGAGATCAAGGTCAAGATCTCCGAATTCTCCCGTTCGGTATTGCAGGTGACCATCGGGCATTCGAAAGCGAGCGATGTCCCACCAATTGAGGTGTTCTGCACGCACCTGAAATCGAAACTGGGCACGCGGCTCGACAATGCCGAGTTCCGGAATCCGAAAATCCATCCGCATCGCGTGGCTCTGGGCGCCGCCCTCTCCACCATCCGACGAACGGCGGAGGCAACGGCGCTCCGCATTATCCTGAACGAGACAATGGTCGGAACAGACACGCCCGTTGCCGTGCTGGGCGACCTGAACGATGGTCCGCTCTCGAACACCCTAAACGTTCTGACTGATCAGCCCAGCTATCGTTTAAGGGCCGACAGCTGGACTGCGAGAGCAAACGACGACGGCCTTTACTCATCCGTCACCCTTCAACAATTCGCCAGCTTGAGCAACACCCTCTATACGCATGAGTTCAAACATACACGGGAAGTGATCGATCATTGCTTGGTGTCGGAGCAGTTTTACGACCACAGTGACCAACGGCGCTGGAGCTTCCGGGAAATGAAAATTTGGAATGACTTCATTGATGACAAGTTCGAGGCCAGTTCGGACCACGGCATCGTGCGCGCCACTTTCGACTGGAATCCTGCCGCAGCGCCCGGGGCTTGACTCCGGCGCAGATCCCCGGTCTTGAGGGGAGAATGAACAGATTCCTCCCTGTCCCCAAGATCCCGCTATGCTGGCGCGCCTGATTGTCGGCATTTCTGGCGCGTCCGGGGTCGTTTATGGTGCCCGGTTACTCGAATTGTTGCGCCCGCTGCCAGTCGAGACTCATCTGGTGATGACCCGATCGGCCCAGATCACCCTCGCGCATGAGACCAAATACAAGGTGGCCCAGGTGCAGAGCCTGGCCGATTATTATTATGGTCCCGACGACATCGCCGCCGCCATTTCCAGCGGCTCCTTTCGAACCAAGGGCATGATTGTGGCACCCTGCTCCATGCGCTCGCTTTCGGAAATCGCCTATGGCAACACAACCCACTTGCTGACACGGGCTGCAGATGTGGTGCTGAAGGAACGGCGGCCGCTAGTGCTGCTGCCGCGGGAGACGCCTTTGCATCTTGGCCACCTGCGCGCGATGACGGCAGCGACAGAAGCAGGGGCCATTATCGCGCCGCCCTTGCCCGCCTTCTACGCGAGGCCGGAGAGCGTAATGGACATCGTGGACTACACGCTCGCCCGTGCTATGGATTTGTTTGCCATCGATTTGAAGACCGCCAACCGGTGGAAAGGCGGATGAGCCAGTCCCTTCCCTCCCCCATTTTACACCTGATCAAATTGTCGGTCGGCCCGGAATCTCTGGATGACTTGGCTGGCTGGCAGGCACTCCGCCGCGAGCAGACCGGTGAGGAGGTCAATCGTCACCTGACCCGCAATTATCCCCGTCGCGCGCAGGAAATTCTGGAGGGTGGTGGCAGCATCTATTGGGTCATAAAGGGGGTAATCCTTGCCCGTCAGCATATTCTGGCATTCGAGGCGCGGGCTAACCCGCAGGGCGAGCGGCGCTGCGCCATCGTGCTCGATCCGCCGTTGATCCCGACCGTTCCGCGGAGCCACCGCCCTTTCCAGGGCTGGCGCTATTTCCAGCCAGAGGCTGCGCCGCCGGATCTGGAAGCTTCAGCCACTGACGAGCTGCCGCCCGGCTTGGCGGAAGAACTAAGAAATCTAGGGCTTTTGTAGCCAAGCTCTCAGCATCCTCGCCTCCTCTAAAAGCGGCATGCCGCCTCGTCCCGGGGACAAAGCTTAGCCATGAGAGCCGAAGCGACAATGAATCGCTGAATAAGGCGTTAAGTTTTCCTACTCGGCCTTGACCGAAGGCGTAACGAGCTCGACCTGGTGAGCGAAGTTGCGCCCATCCGAAATAGTAATTTGCTCAAAACCCAGCATGTAACAAAGGTCGAAGAAAGTGAAACGGTCCTCGTCATCGAACTCCTCGAATAGCGCGGTCGAGCGAGCAAGCGCCGTCAGGGCCGCGAAGAGCGCACGAGCCCGAAAGATGGTATCATAGAAGCCGTCTCGAACGGCCACGACAATAAGTTTTTCCGACGCCGCCCCTTTGGCGAAGATAGAGTACGTCGGCGGATAGGGCTCTTCCGCGATTTGCTGGACAATGCCGGAAACAAAATCGCGCCGCCTCTGTCTTGTATTCCCGTCGAGGATCGGAGCGCGTGCCGGATACTCCTCAACCGAAGCAGGAACCGGATAGTAATAGCCAGCATGCCGGTCGTCCGCCTTCGCGGAGCCAGCCGCCATCAGCAGGATAGACAAACAAACGAAGCAAAAGGTGCGCATGCTTGAACGTCCCAATGATCGTCTGAAAGCCAGACAAAATAGTGGTAAAGGCGCTCCCCCTAGCTTATGGGAGAGTTGCCTTGACACCGCTGCCGCGGATCGCTTGCTTGAGCGCGACATTATCAAAGACCAACGAGGAAATCATCCGCCGTGTCCCGCCAACCTGTCATTGTCGGTGTCTCAGACGCGCCGACCCATGAACGCGGCCGCGCGTTGCCTGGTACCCACGTGCTGTCGATGCAACGCGATTGCGCCAACGAGGCCCTTCGGGAAGCCGGTCTGACGATGGCCGATGTGGATGGCCTCGCCGTTGCCGGGATGTGGGGCATGCCCGGTCCAGGCGCAATGCAACCGAACCTGCTGGCAGAGTACTTGGGGATCCGGTTTCCGAAGTATCTGGACGGTACCAATGTGGGTGGGAGCGCCTTCGTGCTGCACGCAGGTCATGCTTATGAGATGATCAAGGCGGGCGTCTGTGACACCGTACTCATCCTCTACGGTTCAATGCAGAAGAGCCAAGCCGCACGCTCTCTCGGCGGACGGCCGGCGTTGTTCTCCAATCAGTGGGATATCGTTAGCGGTCTGCCTTTACCGGCTGGCGCTTACGCAATGGCCGCGAACCGGCACATGCACGAGTTTGGCTCGACCCGGGAAACACTTGCCGAGATCGCGGTTTCCACCCGCGCCTGGGCCGAGCTGAACCCGGCGGCAGCCTTCCGTGACCGAATGACGATGGAAGACGCTCTGAACGCTGCCCCGATTGTCGATCCGCTTGGCCGCTTCGACTGCTGCCTCGTTACCGACGGTGGCGGCGCAGTGGTAATGACCACCGAAGAACGCACCAAAGATCTCAAGACCAAGCCCATTTACATGCTTGGCCATGGAGAGAGCGCCAGCCACGTCAACATCAACTGGATGCCGAACATGGCGCGTTTGGAAGTGGCGGAGCACGCTTCCAAACGCGCCTATGCCCAAGCCGGCCGGGGTCCGAAAGACATGGACATGGCCATGATCTACGACAGCTTCACCATTACGGTGTTGCTGACCTTGGAAGCTCTTGGACTTTGCCCACTCGGCGACGGTAAGGACTTCGTCAAGGGCCAACGCACTGCCCCCGGCGGAGAGTTCCCGTTAAACACCAATGGCGGTGGGCTGTCGTACTGCCACCCTGGAATGTATGGCATCTTCCTGTTGATCGAAGCGACACGCCAACTGCGCGGAGACGCGGGCAAGCGCCAAGTGAAGGATTTGACCAACGCGGTCTGCCACGGCACAGGCGGCGTCTTGTCGAGCGGCGCTACTGTCATTCTGTCGAATACCAAGGATTGAAGGCGGCTCCGATGAGCTATCAAAAGCCTATTCCCAACATTGACCCGGATAGCGCTCCCTACTGGGAGGCAGCAAAACAGGGTAAGTTGATGATCCAGCGCTGTAAGGTAACTGGGCAGGCGTTTCTGTACAGCCGTCAGCTTACGCCTGGCGTCGTGGATAACGAGGTCGAATGGATCGAATCGAGCGGCAAGGGAACCATTTACTCATTCACCGTAGCGCGGCGCCCGGCAGGCGAGGCCTTCGCGACCGACGTTCCGTATGTCATCGTGTCCGTGGAGTTGGCCGAAGGGGCTCGGATCATGACTAATCTGGTTACGGATGACCCCGATAGCGTGGCCATTGGTCAGCCTGTCGAGGTCGTTTTCGACAAGGTGTCTGACGAGCTTACGATCCCCAAGTTTCGGCACGTTTAATTACTCCGTTTAGGTCCTCTGAAAGAAGGAAAGCCTGGCGAATGTGGAAGCGTCTCGCCCATCTGGCTGGCATTCTGGTTGCCGTCGGTGTGGGCTGCGCGGCCATCTGGGTGCTGTGGAAACAAGCTCAGATACTCGATTACGACTTGGTCGTTGCCCAGTTCGGCGCATTATCCATTACCAGTATTCTCTTAGCGCTTGTTTGTACTGTTGGCGCCTATTTAACGCTATCAATCTACGATTCGACAGCTTTTCAGTACATAAAGCGATCCATGCATTTTCCGCGGATCATGCTGGTGAGTTTTATCGCCTATTCATTTAGCCACAATCTTGGTTTTGGAGCGGTTACCGGTAACTCGATCCGCTATCGCTTTTTCAGCCAGTGGAAAGTGCCCGTCATCGATATCGCCAAGGTCGTGGTATTTGGCGGTTCCGCTTACATCCTCGGCCTTGTGACGATTGCCGGATTGTTGATCCTGGTGAATGCAGAGGCACTGTCCTTAGCAATTGGCCTCCCGATATCCAGCGCTTATCTTATTGGTGTCGCTGCCGCATTGGTTGGCAGCATTTATTTATTCTGGAGCTTGCTGAAGTGGCCAACCATCCGACTTAGAGGGGTTGAGCTTCCACCTCCCCCGCTGCGCATCGTTTTGATCCAACTCGGAGCAGCCGCAATAGAATGGGGCCTCGCCGCTGGAGCGCTTTACTTTCTTCTGCCTGTGCATGGCGGCCTCGACTACTGGCACTTCATCGGCCTTTTCGTAATTGCCTATATTGCCGGAATGCTTAGCCAAGTGCCAGGAGGCCTCGGCGTATTTGAGGCCGTACTCTTGCTCCTGCTGCCCCAGGAAATTACGCGGGAAACAATCGTTGCTGCCGTTATTACCTATCGCGCCATTTACTATTTGTTGCCCCTGCTGGTAGCGGCGTTGCTGATGACCAGCGCCGAGGTGACGATACGCGGTCGCCTTGTCACCCGCTTCGCTTGGTGGCGGCGAAAACAACGCCGACAGGACGCAAAATCCACGGAACATTCATAGGGGCACCTTTCCGCATCCCGAAGCGCCCAGCGCTTTTCCAGCCCTGAGCCGACCTCCGCAGAAAACGCAATCCTGCTATGCCGCACTGCGAATAGCCTCGCGTGCAGCGGCTAATCGAATATGCTGCACCGCATGATGTCCGCTTCGTCTTCTGCCAGTCGCCGACAAATTCGACCCGTTGCCGCCGCTCTGTTCATGCTGGCTGCCTGCTCTTGCTTTGCCCTCAATAGCGTGTTCGTGCGGCTGGCCGCTGAGCATGGTACGCATCCCTTTGTCACTGCCTTTTTCCGCAACGTGTTTGCTTTCCTGATTTTGCTCCCGATAATTGTTGGACGCTCCGGATGGAACGTGCTGATCCCAAGCCGCCTCGATCTGCTGACGTTGCGTGGGTCCGTTAACGGCGCAAGTATGCTGGCTTGGTTCTATGCTGTACCGTTAATCCCACTGGCTGATCTCACTGCGCTAGGCTTCACCGCGCCGCTATGGGCGACCGTGCTCGCCGTACTGTTGCTAGGAGAAGTGGTGCGATGGCGGCGCTGGGCCGCGACGCTGATCGGCTTCGCCGGCGTGGTCGTCATCCTGCAGCCAGGCTTTGCGGAGGTACACTGGGCCACAAGCTTGGTGCTGTTCTCGTCCGCCATGTGGGCGCTAACCATCATCATCGTCCGCCGACTGACCTTCGTCGAACGGCCGGAGACCATTTTGGTGTATCAAGCACTCATGATGGCCGGGATTGCCGGCGTCCCGGCAATGTTCGTCTGGACCACACCGAGCGGAGAGGTCTGGATCTGGCTGCTGGCGCTTGGCATCCTTGCGGCAGCAGCCCATTCCTTCCACGTGCGGGCCTATTCAATGCAGGAGGTGGCAGCACTGCAGCCTCTGGACTTCTCACGCCTACCAATTGTCGCCGTCGCTGCCTGGGCTATCTTCGGTGAGGTTCCCGCACCGGCCGTCTGGATCGGCGCGCTAGTCGTTTTCGCCGCCGGCACGTATATCAGCCATCGCGAGGCAAAGCTCGCGCGGCAGGCGAAAAAACGCGCAGCCACCCTCTCCACGGCACCAGTCGCGGCCAGAAAGGCCAAGGCATGAGCGATCTGCTGAAGGCAGCCTTGCTAGCCACGCTGGCGACGCTGTTCTTCAGTTGCATGTCCATTTTGATCCGTCACGTTTCGGCCGAACTGCACGCGCTGGAGATCGTCTTCTTCCGCAATCTCCTGGCGCTCGCCTGGATGACGCCGTGGCTGATTAAAGTCGGGCCCGCGGGTTTGCGGACTAAGCGCATCGGCATGTTCAGCTTCCGCGCTTGCATCAGTGTTGTCGGCATGACTAGCGGCTTCTGGGCCATCACCCTCATTCCGATCGCCGAGGCAACGGCGCTCAGCTTCCTCGCGCCGATCTTCGCCACTGTCGGAGCGGCCCTTTTTTTGGGGGAAGACGTGCGTCTGCGCCGCTGGGCAGCCGTCATTATCGGCTTTGTCGGCGCCATGGTCGTACTGAGACCGGGTGAAGAGATGATTCAGTTCGGTGCGCTGTTGGCGCTCGTTAACGCTGTCGCCATGGCTGGGAACAAATTGGTTCTAAAGTCACTGACTCGGACGGAAAAACCCGAAGCCATTGTCACATACATGGTTTTGCTGCTGACCCCCATGACCTTCATCCCTGCCCTGTTCGTTTGGCAGTGGCCGACCTGGGAAGCATTAGCGTGGATGGTGTTGCTTGCCGGCTGCGGCACAGTCGGCCACATGTGCATCACCAAGGCCACCGGCTATGCAGACCTGACCGTAGTCATGCCCTTCGATTTTACCCGGCTGCCGCTTTCTGCCGTGCTGGCTTTTCTGCTGTTTGCAGAAGTGCCTACTGTCTGGACATGGATCGGCGGCGCAGTGATTTTCGCGTCGACTTTTTACATCGCCCGGCGGGAAGCGCAAGTGGCGAGACAGCGGAAACTCGCTGCAGAGATCAGGACG
>CAYYSC010000062.1:0-11412 GCA_964474065.1 uncultured Rhodospirillales bacterium
TCGTCATTGGCAACCGCATTGTTCAGCCCGGAGAGAACGAGTTGCTCGCCTGGCTGGATCTTGTCTGCATCCGCGCTGTCCGCAAAACGCAAGGGGACCACGCCGAAATTGATCAGGTTTTGCTGATGGATTCGCGCGAAGCCCTGGGCGAGGACCACACGCAGCCCCAGGAAGCGCGGGGCAAGTGCCGCGTGCTCGCGGCTCGAGCCCTGGCCGTAGTTCTTGCCGCCGACGATTGCGTGACCTTGGTCCTGTTCCTTGGACCGTTTGGCGGCGACAACGTAGTCCGGATCGACCCCGCTGTATACGAATTCGGCAATCGCCGCGATGTTGGACCGGTAAGGCAGAACCTCGGCGCCAGCCGGTAAGATTTCGTCGGTCGAGACGTCATCGCCCACTTTCAGCAGCACCGACAACTCAAGCTCATCCGGAAGCGCTTCAAAATCCGGGATGGCCATGATGTTCGGCCCCTTCACCAGTTCGACCCGGCCAGCTTCCTCTACCGCCAACGGGGGCTGAAACATTTTCCCGTCAATCTTTACCTTGGGGACCGCTTCCGGCTTGACCGGCTCGATGCCGAGCGCGCGGGGATCGGTAATCCGCCCGTTCAGCGCGGAAGCTGTCGCCGTTTCCGGGCTGCAGAGAAAGACACTGTCCTCAAGCGTGCCCGAACGCCCCGGGAAGTTGCGCGGGACCGTCCGCAGGCTGTTACGGCCGGTCGCGGGCGCCTGGCCCATTCCAATACAGCCGTTGCAGCCGGCCTGGTGCAGCCGCGCCCCGGCGTCGAGCAGATCGAGCAAGGCACCGGATGTCGCGAGTTGTTCGAGCACGACCCGCGAGGCCGGATTGACGTCGAAGGATACACCCGTCGGGATCACGCCCCCGTAGGCGCGCACCATGGCTGCCGGAACGGCAAAGTCTCGGAAACCCGGATTGGCAGATGAGCCAAGGTAGGCCTGATAGATGCTCTCGCCGGCCACCTCCGACACTGGCACGACATTACCCGGGCTGGACGGTTTCGCGACAAGCGGCTCCAGCGTGTTCAGGTTTATCTCATCCTCAACATCATAAGTGGCTCCTGGATCGGCCACGATCTCCTTGAAATCGCCCTCGCGACCGTTATCGACCAGGAAATTCCTGACCGCCTCGTCAGCGGGAAATACGGTGCTGGTTGCGCCAAGCTCTGTGCCCATGTTCGCAAGGACATGACGGTCCATCGCCGACAGATTCGCCAAGCCAGGCCCGTGATATTCGATAACGCGCCCGCGGCCGCCGTCGACACCGTGGCGGCGCAGCATTTCAAGTATGACATCTTTCGCGCTGACCCAGTCGGGCAAGTCGCCGACCAGACGTACGCCCCAGATCTCCGGCATGCGGACAGCATACGGCTCTCCTGCCATTGCCATGGCGACGTCCAAACCGCCCGCCCCCATTGCCAGCATGCCAAGACTCCCCGCCGCCGGCGTATGACTGTCGGAGCCGAGAAGCGTAGCGCCGGGCTTGCCGAAAAACCGCATGTGCAGGGGATGACTGACGCCATTACCAGGGCGCGAGTACCACAGCCCGAACCGCCGCGCGGCGCTTTGCAGAAAAAGGTGATCGTCCGGGTTTTTGTGGTCCTCCTGTATCAAGTTATGGTCTACATACTGAACGGAGACGTCAGCTTGACTTTGGCCAATCTCCATCGCCTCCAGCGCCAGCATGACGAGCGTTCCGGTGGCGTCCTGCGTCAGCGTTTGATCTATCCGCAACTGAATGAGCTTGCCCGGAATCGGATCGCCGCCTGTCAAGTGATCGTCAATGAGTTTCTGGGTTACGTTCTTCGGCATCTTGCCCTCCGGCTATAAGCACGGGTGATCAAACCGTCTTGACGTGGAACGACTGGATCGCTGTGCAGTTCCAGGGCCACGACTCTGTGATCTCGCGCCTGCAATAAGGGCGACAATCTACGTTGGCATCGCATCTCCGAGGGAGGCCCCGAAGAGTGGGTTCGGTTCCCGCCGCAACCGGTTATCGCCGGTCCGTTCCGGGTGGATGACAAGGGCCGGCCTCTGGCGGCATATCCATCAGCAGGGCGGAACCACTAGCGCTTGCTTTCAGTGATCCGGCTTACCGGCGGAAGGAGTTCGGGGCCAAGGTCGTCGTCAGGAGAGCCCCTTCCATGGAAATGCCACACAACATCTGCTAGCCCTGGAGCCACCAACGTAGAGGGTGCCCCATGGCAGAATACGAATATGACCTGTTCGTGATCGGATCGGGTCCGGGCGGCGAGCGCGCGGCAATCGCTGGGGCGAAAGCGGGAAAGCGGGTCGGCGTCGCAGAACGGCGAGCCGTTGTCGGCGGCGTCTGCGTCAATACCGGCACGATCCCCTCGAAGACATTCCGGGAAGCCGCGCTCTACCTCTCCGGCTACCGCGAGCGCGGCATCTATGGCGTTTCCTATTCCCTGAAACCGAAAATCACGATGGAGGACCTGCTCTACCGCACCGACTGGGTGGTGAAGAAGGAAATCGACGTGATCCGCCATCACTTCCTCCGCAACGGCATCGATCTTTATCCTGCGGAAGCGCGCTTCATCGATGCCCACACCCTACACCTGATTGCCGTGGACGGCTCCGGCGTGCGGGAGGTGACGGCGGACAAAATCATTCTCGCGGTCGGCACCAACACCGCACACGATCCGAACATTGCCTTCGATGGCCAGCGCATCTTTACCAGCGACGATATCATGACGCTGAAACAACTGCCGAAATCGTTGGCCGTGATCGGAGCTGGCGTTATCGGGTGCGAATACGCAACCATGTTCGCCGCCCTGGGCGTGCGCGTCACCCTGATCGATAAACGCCCGCAGCTTCTCGATTTCGTCGACCGCGAAATCGTCGATCATTTGGTCTATCACATGCGCCAGAACCGCATCACATTGCGGCTGGGAGAAGCGGTCGAAGGTTTGGAACAATACGACGACGAGCGCGGCGAGCATGTTCGCATCCGCCTGGCCAGCGGCAAGCAAATCGTCACGCAAAAAGCGCTGTACTCGATCGGCCGTGAAGGAGCGGTAGCCACTCTGGGCCTGGAGCGGATCGCGCTGCAAACCGACCTGCGGGGAAGGGTGAGCGTGGACGAAAATTTCCAGACCAGCATTCCCAATATTTATGCGGTCGGCGATCTGATCGGCTTCCCCAGTCTCGCTTCCACCTCAATGGAGCAGGGGCGGATCGCAACCTGCCATGCCCTCGGCATCGGCTGCGAAGGCATGTCCGAGCATTTCCCTTATGGCATCTACACCATTCCTGAAATCTCGACCGTCGGCAAAACCGAGGAAGAACTCACCGATGCCGGCATCCCTTACGAAGTCGGCAAGGCCAGCTATCAAGAAGTGAGCCGGGGCAATATTTTGGGCGATACCACAGGATTCCTGAAGATCCTGTTCCATCTGGAAACGGGGGAATTGCTTGGGATCGCCATTATCGGAGAAGGCGCAAGCGAACTGGTCCATATTGGCCAAGCGGTAATGGGCCTGCATGGCTCGATCGACTACTTCGTCAACAATGTCTTCAACTACCCGACCCTTGCCGAGTGTTATAAGAACGCGGCCTTCGACGGCCTCAACCGACTGGGCTAACCGGGTTCACGACGCCGGACGCACAGGCCCCTCAAGTTCCTGCGGGCCTTCCGGTGTGACCTCGTAGACCGATAGCGGATGGCGCATGGTGCCATCACCGCCAAACCGTACCGTACCGGCAAGCCCTGAGAAGCCCTGGGACCGCCGCACGAATTCCGGCGTTACCGGGCGCACGTTTTCCTCAGCGGCCTCTAATGCCACCATGCCGCCATGGTAACCCAACACCGCGATGGTCTCCGGTGTTTTCTGGAAGTTGTTGCGATAGGCGAGAGCAAACTGGTCCAGGGCCTGGTCGCTGACATAGGTGAACCAGCCGCCGATCAGTGACGGCTCCGATGACAGTTCGATATCTCGCCAGACACTGGTACCCGCGAGTTGCGCAAACCCGCGGCCTGCGTTGAACAGGTCAAGCATGGAGCCGATAGCCACCAGATTGTCATCACCAAAGGGCAGGAGCACGGCGTCGTACTCGGAGACGGGCATCGCATCCACGCCCTCGATCCGCTGCACCGTCTCGGCCAGCGCGCGGTTGCGGCCGCTGGAGGCAAAGCTGCGGTAGACCTGCGCCATCCCGGAAAGCATTTTGCTACGGACATCGCCGGAGCCGAATCGTCCCGCCTCGGCCTCCAGGAAGGCCGCCGGGTTTCCAGCATTGCGGAGTTGCGCAACCAGATCGCTTTCATAAGCCCGCCATTGCGCCCGCCGTGCCGGATAATTCGTGACCTGCTGCACTTGTTCGGAAATCGCGTTGAAGTCAGCGTCTTCCGGATAGATGGCTGTTCCCACCAGACTTCCGCCGGTCATGGTAAGGGCGGACTTCGCCGCAGCGATGGCACGCTGCGTGTACTCGGTGTCCGGACCGATGACAATCAGCCTGTTCTTGCCTTCACCCGCCAGGAACGAGACCATGCGTTCCACCTGCGCTCCGACACTGAGGCCCATCGCGAACGTATTGGATCCGGCCTGCTGCGCGTCATTCGTAAAGGCCAGTGTCGCGGCGTTGTCGCCGGCCATTTCCTGGCGGACGATCGGCACATGGCGCCCGAACAGGGGGCCAAGCACGACGTCGGGCTGGACGGCTTTCGCTTCCGTGGCGGCTCGTGCCGCGCCTTGTGGGGTGCCTTGCGTGTCGAACGGGAGCAACTCGGCCTGAACCTCCGGGCGTTCGAACAGGGCGATTCCGGCCGCATTCACCAACTGCTGCCCCACGGGAGCCACGTCCCCCGACAGCGGCGCCAGGATCGCAATCTTCATCGGTCCCGAACGCGTCGGCGCCGGCGCCGTGGCCGGCCGGGATACTCCCTCCTCTTGTTTCACTGCGACACTGCCGCAAGCGGAGAGGGTTATCGCGGCAACCGCAGCGGCCGCCCATCGCCAGAAACCCGATATCCGCATGCTCATCCTTCCCGCCAGATCATTTGCGGAGTGACCATAACCGATGGCAAGCTAGGGCACCAGCCGCGGAAGGAGAATACCCGCATGCGCGTCGCCGTTCTGGACGACTATCAGCACGTCGCTACAACCATGGCCGATTGGACCCAGTTGCCCTCCGATGTAACCGTCACGTGCTTCACCGACCACGAGCCCAATCCGAGCGTCCTGGGCGAACGGCTCACGGGTTACGAGGTGGTCTGCATCATGCGCGAGCGCACCCCGCTCACGCGGGACGTGTTCGAACGGCTGCCCGACTTGAAGCTGCTGGTCACGACCGGCATGCGCAACGCCAGCGTCGACATGCAGGCCGCCAAGGATCACGGCGTGACCGTCTGCGGTACTGCCGGCAGTTCTCACGCGACACCAGAGTTGGCCTGGGGGCTGATCCTTTGTCTCGCCCGCAATATCCCGAACGAGAATGCCGCCATGCGCCAGGGCCATTGGCAACTCCAGGTCGGTCTTGGCTTGAAAGGCCGTACCCTCGGCGTATTGGGGCTCGGTAACCTTGGAAGCCGGGTGGCCAAGTACGGCCAAGCGTTCGAGATGGACGTAATCGCCTGGAGCCAAAACCTGACGGCCGAAGCGGCGGCCGAAGAGGGCGTGCGCCGGGTGGAGAAGGACGAGTTATTCCAACGATCGGACTTCCTCTCAATCCACTTGGTTCTCAGCGACCGCTCGCGCGGACTGGTTGGCAAGCGGGAGTTGGAACTGATGAAGCACACCGCCTACCTCATCAACACTTCGCGGGGGCCCATCGTGGACGAAGAGGCGCTGGCGGAGGCGTTGCAACATGGCACCATCGCCGGCGCAGGCCTCGATACGTACAGCAGGGAGCCGCTGCCAAAGACTTCGCCCTTCCTCGACCTGCCCAACACGGTGCTGACGCCGCATCTGGGCTATGTCACGCGCGAGACCTATGAGATTTTCTACGCCCAGACGGTCGAGAACATCGTGGCCTGGCTGAAAGGAGAGCCGGTTCGCGTCATCGGCTAGAGAAACCGAACAAGTGAGGAAGCGCCGATTATGAACCAGTCCAATCGCCGGTATGATCCTTTCGATGCACCATCACAGCCGGATCTGCGCACGGACAAGTACATGCGCACGCGGATCACCGCCCCGGCACAGCCTTTGATCCCCCTGCCCCGCACGGTGACGGAGGCCAGCGGGCCTGCGTTTGGGAAGGCGGATGCCGGCGACCTCGGCGTAGACCTTTCCAACGGCAACAAGGTCATCGGCTCCCTGATGGTAGTAGAGGGCCGGGTGATGGATGAGGACGGCCGCCCGTTGGCTGACGCGATGGTGGAGCTGTGGCAGGCCAATGCGGCGGGCAAGTATCCGCATGAGGTGGACCAGCGTTCAGCGCCACAGGACCCGCATTTCACCGGTGCCGGCCGCATGCTGACCGACGCGGAGGGCGTCTACCGTTTCACCACCATCAAACCGGGCGCCTACCCGGTGCCCAACACCGGGAACTGGTGGCGTCCGCCACACATTCACTTTTCGCTCTACGGGCACGCCTTCGCGAGCCGTCTAGTCACGCAGATGTTCTTCCCGGGCGACCCGCTGAACGAGAGCGACGGCATCTTGCAGGCGGTGCCGGACCTGGCGGCACGTAACCGCCTGATCGCCGTGCCGGATCAGCGCGCGGGCATCCCAGAACAGGCGCTCGGCTACCGCTTCGACATCGTGCTGCGCGGCCGCGCCGAAACCCCGATGGTGGGTTGAGGGGAAGAACGCCATGTCCTCAATGATCCCGACTGCCTCCCAAACGCTGGGACCGTTTTACAACTACCTGCTGATGCGTCCGGGCGAGAACGATCTGACCCAAGCAGGCAAGCACGCCCCTGGCATCACGATTTCGGGCACCCTCTACGATGGCGAGGGGGCAGCGCGGCGGGACTTCCTGCTGGAGTGGTGGCAGGCAGACCGGGCGGGGACCTATGCAGACCGGCCCGATGCGCCGTTCCGTGGGTTCGGGCGCTGCATCACCTCGCCCGACGGGCGCTATTCTTTCACCACGATCAAACCAGGCGCCGTGCCATTCGATGCCGGTCAGGGCGGGAACCGCTGGCAGGCTCCGCACGCCGCGCTCGGAATTTTTGGTCCCGGCCTGATGCGACGCGTCGTGACCCGCGTCTACTTCGCAGACGAGGACAACGGCGCCTGTCCGGTATTGAGCGCCGTTCCTGAGGACCGTCGACCGCTATTGCTCGCCCAGCCGGAGAGTGAAGGCCGCTATCGCCTGGATATTAGCCTTTCGGGTAAGGATGAAACGCCCTTTTTCCAGGACTAGGGAATCATCCGGCCATTAGCCGTTTATGAACCAGCGACGGTGCCCATCCCGCCCGGCGCGGCGCAGACGTCGCCGGGTGCTTCCGTCTCCAGCGTCGCATGATGAGCGCTGTAATCCTCCGCCAGCACCGCGCGCAGGCGCCGCTTCACCTCTGCGGCGCCCGGCCCCTCCGGTGACAGGCGGACGTGCGCTTCAACCGAGATGCGCCGCTCGTCGAAGCGCCAGACGTGGACGTGATGCACGTTCTCCACTCCTTCAACTCGCTCCATGGCCGCGGCAACCTCCTGCGCGTCCATCGTTGCCGGCGCGGCGTTCATCAGAATGCGAACCGCCTCCCCGATCTCGCTGAACCCGTGCCACAACACGTAGCCGGCGATCGCCAGCGTGAGGAGAGGGTCGATCAGGGTCCAGTCGTAGAGCAGAACAACCACGCCGCCGGCAATGACTCCCAACGACGCCAGCGCATCGGCGAGGTTGTGCAGGAACGCCGCGCGGATATTCATGCTCTCCTTGGACATGGCGTAGGTGAGAAGCGCGGTCACGGCATCCACCACCAGGGCCACGCCCGCCACGATCACTACCGTCCAGCCCTCGATCGGCTGCGGATCGACCAAGCGCATTACGGCCTCATAGGCAAGATAGAGACCGATCAGGATCAGCGTCGTAAAGTTGATCAAGGCGGCCACGATCTCCGCCCGGCCCCAGCCGAAGGTCATCTGCCAGTCGGGCGGCCTCTTCGCCACCCGCCGCGCCCAGAGAGCGATAATCAGAGAGCCCGCATCGGAGAAATTGTGGAGGGCATCGGCGATCAGCGCGAGCGAACCGGAGAGGATGCCCCCCGCCACTTGCGTGACGGTAAGGCCGATATTGATCGCGACGGCAATTCCCAACCGGCGCTCACCCATATGCCCCGTGTGATGGGAATGGCCATGCGAATGGGAGTGGGAATGAGCCATTCGTGGCCGTTCCTCGTCAGTTTTCACGCGGTACGCGCAAGGTCCGCTTGCACCGCGTCCAGTTCGCGCCATGCCTGCGCGCTAAAGGGTTTCAGCGCCGTACGCTCCAGCAATAAGGCGCGCGCGAGCTTGTACCGGCCAGCCCTGCGGGCCGCCTGGATCAGGAGCTGGTGAAATACGTCCCGCTGGGCATGGCTGCCGCCGATCTCGACCACGCTGTACCGGATTGGCAACAGCAGATCGACGGTCTCCGCGTAGGCCCCGCGCCCGTAAGCCTCGATCGCCTCGGCCAAAGGAAGCCCGACGCGCCGGTAGATATCTGCCATCGCATTGTCATAGGCATCGGTGTACGCGCTGATACTATCCAGCAATCCCTCCGCGCGCTCCCCGTCACGGCCAGCCAACGCCAGCATATAATGTGCATCGGCAAACGGCAGCACCTGATCCTCAATTCGCTTCGCTGCCAACTCTGCCAGTTGCTGCCAACGATCGCCGACATCGACGCCGCGGAATTCCAGCCGCATCAGCATGGCGGTGGCATTGGACTGGTCGAGATAGTCCTCCGACGGCTCTGTCCAGAAACGGTTGTCGTAGAGGTCCAGCACCCCCGCCACATCATCCAGTTCCAGGTGAAACATCGCCTTATGCCACCAGACATGGTTGGCGAAATTATGCACAATCCCGTCCCATTTCGGCACATCCCGCTCAATCCAGGCGATCCCCTCTTTCGCGCGGCCGGTCATCTCCATGACATGGGCGACGGCGTGAATAGACCAAGTGTCGGTCGGATCAATATCGACTGCCTGGCGGCCGACCCGCTCCGCTTCCTCGTAATTTCCCGCCTCCTCCAGGCCGAAAGCGCGCATGCCGAGCACATACTGGTAACCTGGTACGTCGACATTCCAATCGCCCATAACGCGGGCCAGGGAATCCCGATGATCTGCAATCTGCCCGAGATAGAAGTGCGCGAAATGGGCGAGACGTAGCGCGAAGACATCGCGCGGATGCTCCAGCAGAATCTCCTCCCACAGCCAAGCCGCCCGCCGGAACTCTCCGGCGTTCCAGGCATCCAGGGCAGCGATATGAAGCTTCTCTCTGTCGGTCAGCCCTTCGGATCGCGCCTCCGCCTCCGCTGCGGATTTCTGGGCGCGGCTCATCAGGCTCCGATTGCCCATCAGGTTCATGAAATAGCCGCGCACTACATGCGCCATCGCCATATCGGGGTCCGCTGCAAAAACGGCTTTGAGCTTGTCACCCGCATCGCGCCTGAAGCCCAAATAGGCGTCTGTCGCTGCATCGAGCGCATTGACCGCCGTCTGGTTACCCGCCGTCACCGGCACGCCGCGATGGTCGGAGTGGATGGCTTGAGCCATGGCAGTTCTCCCGGTATTCACATAACTGTGATAAAAAGACGTTTCCCGATCACGTGCCCGCGAAAGGCCGCTCCCCATGCAGGTTATCATCACGCCGGACCAAGAAAAACTGCGGGCGGCCGCCCGGGAACTGGCGCAGGGTCCGATTCGCGAACGCGCAGCGGAGGTCGACCGGACCGAGGAATACCCGTGGGATAATGTGGAGCGGCTCAAGGACGCCGGCTTTCTTGGGATGACGATCCCCGAAACCTATGGCGGCAAGGGCAAGAACTGGCTCGATGCCGTGCTCCTGATCGAAGAGTTGAGCAAGAGCTGCTCGGTGACGGGCCGCATTGCCGTTGAGACCAACATGGGCGCAATCTCCGCGATCATGACCTACGGCTCTGAGGAGCAGAAGAAATTTGCCGCCGACATGGTGCTGGCGGGCGACAAGCCGGCCATCTGCATCACGGAACCGGGAGCGGGCTCCTCTGCCGGGGAGATGACGACACGGGCGGACCAGAGAGGCAACCGCTACGTCCTGAACGGCACCAAACACTGGATCACGGGCGGCGGCGTCTCCCGCCTGCATCTGATCTTCGCGAAAGTCTATGACGAGCACGGTGACGAGCAGGGCGTCGGCGGCTTCCTTGCGGTGCGCGACGAGACACCGGGGCTGAAAATCGTGAAGCGTGAGCCAACCATGGGGCTGCGCGGCATTCCGGAAGCCGAGGTTGCCTTTGAGGAGATGGAACTGCCGCCGTCCGCGCTGGTCATTCCGCCGCGCGGTCTGAAAAAGGGCTTCGCCGATCTGATGAATGCCTACAACAGCCAGCGGGTCGGCGCGGGCACAGTGGCACTCGGCATCGCGGAGGGGGCTTATGACCTGGCGCTGGAATGGTCGGAGCAGCGGGAACAATTCGGCCGCCCGATCAACGAATTTCAGGGCCTGCAGTGGAAGCTCGCCGACATGTCGATCAAGCTCGCCGCAGCACAGGCGCTGATCTACAAGGCGGCGGCGAGCGGCGAAGGCGGCTTTCCGGACATGCTGATGGCGGCGCAGGCAAAAGTGTTCACCAGCGAAAATGCCATCCAGATCGTGAACGACGCCCTGCAACTCTTCGGCGCGCGCGGCTATTCCCGCAACAATCCGTTGGAGCGCATGGCGCGGGATGTCCGCATGTTCACGATCGGCGGCGGTACCGCGGAAGTCTTGCGCAACGTGATAGCAAGCAGCATTCTGGGCAAGAAGCTGCCCCAAACGCGCGACGGCTATATCCTGCGCGCCGCGGAGTAGCCCGTTAACGCCGTTAATTGCCGGGAGGCGCGTGTGCACGCTTTCGATTCGGTTGCCGACCTTTCTGCCGCCATCGCCAATGGCGATCTCAAACCGTCCGAACTTGTCGAGGAGTTTTTGGAGCGGATTCAACGGTACGACCAGAAACTGCACGCTTTTACCGCCGTCTACGCGGACGAGGCACGTGCCGCGGCAAAAGCGGCGGACCAGGCCATCGCGTCCGGCCACCGGGTCGGACCGCTGCACGGTATTCCCATCGCCCTGAAAGACTTGGTCGAGATGGAAGGGCGTGTCACGACAGGCGGCTCGGCCATCTGGCGGGACCGGGTGTCTGCTTCCACCGCCGTCCTGGCGGAGCGTCTGGTTTCCGCCGGCATGATCGTCATCGGCAAGACCCACACGGTCGAGTTCGCCATGGGAGGCTGGGGCACGAACGAGCACATGGGGACATCATGGAA
>CAYYSC010000063.1:0-11335 GCA_964474065.1 uncultured Rhodospirillales bacterium
TGCGACAGGCGCGCACCCGCGCACCTTCTTCAGCGCCGCCTCCAAGACCGACTCAAGCTTGCCCTTCGGCACCCGCGCCTGAAGCTGTCCCGGCTGTTGTTGCTCCGCCATCGCGCCTAATCCCTTACAACCTCCAGCGTCCGCCCCATATGGTGCGGGGGAGTCGCTTTGCTGGCAAGGCGGAGATCGTTAATCGGCTGCGAGGGCTGTATCGGCCCGTCACGACGGCGTCAGCGGTTAAGGCGGCGCGGTGCCCGAATCCTCGCAATTCATTGAATTGAAAGAAGAATTCCGCGCCCGCCGCCGCTTTGGCGCCTTAACCCCCGGACGGGGTCAGGCCGGGCCTTCAAGGACGATCTTGCCGAAGTGCTGGTTCGCCTTCATCCGGGCGAGCGCGTCCTGCACCGCCTCGAACGGATAGACGCTGTCGATGGGCAGGCGCAGCTTGCCCGCCGCCACCGCCTCGCCCAGGTCCGCCTGCATGGCGCGGGAGATCTCCCGGATCTCCTCGACCGAGCGGGTGCGGAAGGTCACGCCGATATAGTCGATCCGCCGGGCCGCGTGCAGGTCGAAGTTGAATTCGCCCTTGAAGCCGCCGAGCCGCCCGACATTGACGATGCGGCCCAGCACCTTCGCCGCCCGCAGCGAGTCGTTGATCGTGTAGCCGGAGACGTTGTCGACGATCAGGTCCACGCCCTGCTGGTCCGTGGCTTCCAGCACCTTGTCGGCCCAGGTCGGGTCCTTGCTGTCGAGCGCCATGTCCGCGCCGAAATCCGCCAGTTTCGCCCGGCGCTCCGGGTTGGTGGAGGTGCCGATCACCAGCCGCGCGCCCATGTGTTTCGCGATCTGCATCGCCATCAGGCCGACGCCGGAGGACGCGCCCTGCACCAGCACGCTCTCGCCCGCCTGCATGCGGCCCGCGGTGACGACGGCGTTGTGCATGGTATTGAGCGCGGTGGACAGCGTCGCGGCCTGATGCCAGGAGACGTTCGCGTCCGGAATTTTCGTGGCGCGGCCCCAGTCGGCGACGGCGTACTCGGCCCAGCCGGCGGCTCCGCCGCACATCACCCGGTCGCCCGGCTGCAGATCGGTGTTGGCCTTCGCCTCCGCGCCGAGTTCCACGACCTCGCCCGCGAATTCCAGCCCGACCACGGTGCCCGCCCCGCCGGCGCGGCCGTGCGCCATGCCGGAGGCGACCATCAGATCCGCGCGGTTCAACCCGCAGGCGCGCACGCGGATCAGCACCTCGTTCGGCTTCGGCTTGGGAGCGGGGACGTCCTGAATCTGGACGCCCTGATCGGTAACGACTACGGCTTTCATGGGGATCAACCTCGGTCGGAAACGGACGGATACTGGGAGGGGGAGGCCGCGAAAGCCTCCCCCCAAAACAAGGTCAGACGGCTATTACGGCGCCTCGTTCGAGAACATGATGCTGCCGCTCGCCGAAAACATGCCGCCGACGCCGTGGCAGAGGCTGGTCTTGGCGCCCTCCACCTGTGCCGGAGAGGTGCCGCGCATCTGGCGGATGCTCTCCTGCAGCGCGTACATGCCATACATGCCGGAGTGCATGTAGCTGAGGCCGCCGCCGTTGGTGTTCAGCGGCAACTTGCCGCCCGGCTTGGTGTTGCCTTCCCAGATGAAGTCGCCGCCTTCGCCCCGGCCGACGAAGCCCAGATCTTCCAGGCCGTAGATCGGCAGGTGCGCGAACGCGTCGTAGATCATCAGATGATCGACGTCCGAGTGCTTCATGCCCGAGGACTTCCAAACATTCTCGCCCGAGATGCGGAAGGCCTGGGACGAGGTGAAGTCGCTCATCTGGCTGACCATGGTATGCTCGCCGGCCTCGCCCGCGCCCATCACGTAGACCGGCTTGGTCGGGAAGTCCTTGGCCCGGTCGGCGCGGGTCAGGATCAGCGCGCCACCGCCGTCGGTGACAAGGCAGCACATCAGCAGCGAGAACGGCCAGGCGATCATGCGGGCGTTCATGACGTCGTCGACCGTGATCGGGTCGCGGAAAGTCGCGCGCGGGTGGTGGGCGGCCCACTCGCGCTGCACGACTGCGACGTTCGCCACCTTTTCGATGTCCACGTTGTAGGTCTTGAGATAGCGCAGCGTCGGAATGGTGAACATGGTCGGCGGGTTGGTCACGCCGTAGGGGATTTGGAACTGGCCATCCAGCATTGCCGGATTGATACCGCGCGGCGTCATGCCCACCTGGCTGCGCCCGCTCTCGCCATGGGTGATCAGGATGGTGTCAGCCATGCCGCTTTCCAGGGCCGCGACCGCATGGCGGACGTGGATCATGAACGAGCAGCCGCCGACGCTGGTGCCGTCCACATAGCGCGGCTTGATGCCAAGATAGTGGGCGATCTCGATCGGGTTTTCGCGCGCGGTGGCGATGCCGTCGATGTCCTCCGGCTTCAGGCCGCAGTCGGCCATCGCATTGAGGGCAGCATCCGCGTGTAGCTGGATGTTGGAGATATGGGGAAGTTTACCGAGCTCGGTGCTCTCAGCGGCGCCGACTACGGCGACGGAACCTGGTTTCATGGTTCTGCGTTTCCTTTCGTCTTGGGCGCTCAGGAGGCCGGCTTGAACAGCGGCAGGTTGACGTCATCAGTCAGTCGCTTGAACGTCACCTCGACCGGCATGTCGAGTTGCAGCGCTTCCGGCGTCTGATCGCATTCGACGATGTTGGTCATCATCTGTACGCCCTCGTCCAGCTTCACGACGGCGATGGCGTAGGGGGCCGGCATGTCGAAATTCGGGTGGTCGCGGTGGCTGATGATGTAGGACCAGAGCACCCCCTTGCCGCTTGCCTCAAAGGTCTCGACGTTGCGGGAGCCGGTGTAGGGGCTGAACGGCCGCGGCGGAAAGTAGGCTTTGCCGGTGTCCTTGCAGCGCTGCAGGATGATCTTGCCCTCGTTGCAGCCGTCCCAGAAGTGCTGGGTTTCGGGTGTGGCCTTAGGCACCGGCCGGCCGGGTTTGTCGCTCATGGCGTTGGCGTCTCCTTAGGAATGGGCCTTGAGTGAACGGGTAATGACCCCACCTTATGCGACGCGCCTGCGGCGCACAAACATCTCCGCACCGCTTGGCAAAACGTGCGCGAAGCCGTATAAGCCTCGTCTCTGACGCGGCCGCAGGATCCTCCTTCGCGGCCGCCCGATATTTTGGGAGTATCCTTCCATGGCAGTTCCGAGAAAGAAAACCACGCTCTCGAAGCGCGGCATGCGGCGCTCGCACGACGCGCTCAAACACTCCAATCTGCGGGAAGACAAGGATTCTGGGGAATTCCACCGTCCGCATCACATCGACCTGGAAACCGGCATGTACCGCGGCCGCCAGGTGATGGAGCCGAAAGAAAAGTACTGAACCTTCCGGCGTAAAGGCAAGGGGTAGCGCGTGAGCGACAGTGTCCATGAGACCGACGTTATCATTGTCGGCGCGGGGCCGGTCGGCCTGTTTGCGGTGTTCGAACTGGGGCTGCTTGGCCTGAAGGCTCATCTGGTCGACATTCTGGACCGGCCAGGGGGGCAGTGCGCCGAACTCTATCCCGAAAAGCCGATCTACGATATTCCGGCCATCCCGGTCTGCACGGGCCAGGAATTGACCGACAAGCTGATGGAGCAGATCGCGCCGTTCGACGCGCAGTTTCATCTGGCCGAAATGGCCGAAGCGCTGACCAAGCAGGACAACGGCAACTGGCGCCTGACCACCGATGCCGGCACGGTGATTGAAGCGCCGGTGCTGGTGATCGCGGCCGGTGGCGGCAGCTTCGTGCCGAAAAAGCCGCACTTGGGAAACCTGGAGGCCTACGAAGGCGAAAGCGTCTTTTATTCAGTCCGACGGATGGAACAGTTCCGCGACCGTGACGTCTTGATCGCGGGTGGTGGCGATTCAGCGCTCGATTGGTTCATCGCGCTGCAGCCCATCGCCAAATCCATTGCCCTGGTGCATCACCGTGACGGCTTCCGCGCCGCCCCGCACTCGGTGGAGGCGATGCGCGCCATCGTGGCGGAGGGCCAAGGCAAGCTTCACATTGCGCAAATGCGCGGGCTGGAGGGCGATCCGCCCAGACTCACCGGCGTCAAGCTGGAGAGCAAGGAGGAGGGCGAATTCGTTTATCCCTGCGACATGCTGCTGCCATTCTATGGCCTGACGATGAAGCTCGGGCCGGTGGCCGAGTTTGGCATCAATCTGGATCAGAACCTGATCCCGGTGGACACCGAGAAGTTCGAGACCAGCGTGCCCGGTATTTTCGCCATTGGCGACATCAATCACTATCCCGGGAAGCTGAAGCTAATTTTGTCCGGCTTCCACGAGGCGGCGCTGATGAGCCAGGCCGCGTTCAAGCTGGCGCGGCCGGGCGAGCGGTTGCGCTTCCAATACACGACCTCATCCAGTGAACTGCAGAAAAAACTGGGCGTCCGCTAGGCGCCTGTAGCGACGAAGGAGCGTTGCAGCCATGAAGATCTTCGTAACCGACGGTCACGGTGTGGAGCACGAAGTCGAGGCAACCGACGGCTGGACGGTGATGGAGATCATCCGGGACGCCGGGCTGCCGATCAAGGCGGAGTGCGGCGGGTCCTGCGTCTGCGCCACCTGCCACGTGATCGTTGACAAGGAATGGTTCGGTAAGCTTCATCCGAAGTCCGACGAGGAACTCGACATGCTCGACCTGGCGCTGGAAGTGTTCGATACCTCGCGCCTTTCCTGCCAGATCGAGTTCGACCCGAAGCTGGATGGGCTGAAAGTGACGCTTGCCCCTGACGCGATCATGTAACCCAACGCGATCATGTGGGAGGAGCGAACCGTCAGACTCGCTCCTTTTTCCATCTCGTTTCTTCGCCTCGCTTAATACAGCCCGCCGATCTTCCGGCGGGCTTTTCCGGCTTCGGTGTTCTTCTCTTCCGGCACCTGGGAGGTATTGCGCGTTTCGGCATCGGGCTCAGTGCCAGGCCGGAAGGCCTGGATGATCGCGTTCGCATCGCCGGGTGAAGCAAGCGTACCGTTCTTGCTATCGACCCGGACAAGCCGCACCCCCGCTGGGGCGCGGAACGGTTGGGCCGGATAGAGTTCCGAGGCTTCCTCCATGAACGCGCCGAAAATCGGTGCGGCCACCAAGCCGCCCGCTTCGTTCGGTCCCAGGGTTCGCGGCGTGTCGAAACCGACGAACACGCCGACCGCCAAATCGGACGAGAAACCGACAAACCAAGCATCGATGGCGTCGTTCGTCGTGCCGGTCTTGCCGGCCAGCGGAATTCCCTCGACGCGGGCGCGCCGGGCGGTACCCCGTTCGATCACCCCTTGCAGCATGGTCACCAGTTGATAGACGGCGACAGGGTCTTCGATCTGTTCGGTTTCCAACGGCGGCAGAGGCACCTGTTCGAGCCTCGCCGGATCCCCCGAACATTCCGC
Source organism: uncultured Rhodospirillales bacterium (assembly GCA_964474065.1). Taxonomy (GTDB): domain Bacteria; phylum Pseudomonadota; class Alphaproteobacteria; order Bin95; family Bin95; genus JACKII01. Next base: position 5,416 of record CAYYSC010000063.1, read on the forward strand.
GCACGGCCGCGGGTCCTCCCGGAACAGCGTTTCGCCGTACCGGTCCTGAACCCGATCGATGAAAGCCGGCGCGATCTTGCGGCCACCGTTGACCAGCATGCCGTAAGCTGTTGTCATCTTCAGCAGGGTGGTCTCGCCGCTGCCGAGCGCCATCGCCAGGACCGGCTCCATGTTCTCGACCACTCCGAACCGTTCCGCGGTTTCAGCAATCTTCGCCATCCCGACATCGTTGGCCAGACGGACGGTCATCAGGTTGCGGGAAAGCTCGATCCCGAGCCGTAACGGCGAGGGGCCGTAGAACCGGCCGGTGCTGTAGTTCCCGGGTTTCCAGCCGCTGCCAAGCACCATGTTGTCCCGCTGGACAAACGGCGCATCCAGGACAGTGGTCGATGGCGTGTAGCCGTTGTTCAGGGCCGTCAGGTAGACGAACGGCTTGAAGGCTGAACCCGGCTGGCGCACCGCCTGCACTGCCCGATTGAATTCGCTGCGGCCGGCATTGTAACCGCCGACCATAGCCAGCACACGGCCGGTGTACGGGTCTAGGGCCACGAGAGCGCCATCCGCTTCCGGAGCCTGCGCCAGCGCAAACGTGCCTTCGGGATAGGCCTTGCCGTCGCTGTTCTGCCGGACCGGGGCTGCCAGGATCACATCGCCTGGCGACAGCACATTCGCCGCGTTATCAACCGTGCCTACCCGCCGGCGGCTGACATTATAATCATCAGCCCAGCGCATTTCCGCCAGGGGAATGGTACCTTCGCTGCCATCGGCGAAGCCAAGAGTGACGCTTTCCCTTTCCACGGCCGTCACCATGGCGAGCCGGTAAGGCCCGCCCGGATCCGGGTGGGGAACGCGCTCCAGCTCTTGATGCCAGCGGCCCGCCGGATCGAGCTGCGCGGCCGGTCCTCGATAGCCGTGACGGCGGTCGTAGACCTCCAGCCCATCCCGCAACACCCGCTGCGCGACGCTTTGCAGGCGCGGGTCCATGGTCGTGCGGACAGAGAGGCCAGCACGGTTGACGCTAATCTCGGGAAAGCGGTCCTTGATCTCGCGCCGGACCTGCTCCGCGAACCAGGGCGCAGGCTGGCGGCCCGCCGCTTGCAGGTTGGGCGCTTCTAGCGGCGCGGCGAGCGCAACCACGCCCGCCTCGGCGGTGATGTGACCGTCCTCGATCATGCGGCTGATGACCCAGTTGCGCCGGGACACCGCTGCATCGTGGTCGCGCACCGGGTGATAGTTGCTGGGGGCTTTCGGCAGAGAAGCTAGATAGGCGGCCTGCTCCACCGTCAGCTCGTCGAGGGTGCGGCCGAAATACTTCATTGACGCCGCTGCCACGCCGTAAGCGCCTGCGCCGAGATAGATCTCGTTCAGATAAAGCTCCAGGATCTCGTCTTTGGTCAGCGCATCCTCCATGCGGTAGGACAGGATCGCTTCCTTGATCTTCCGCTCGTACGAGACTTCGCTGGACAGGAAGAAGTTCTTGGCCACCTGTTGCGTGATCCCGGAGCCGCCAACCACCCTCCTGTCGGTCGCGTAATTCATGACATTGGTGATAGCGGCGCGTGTCATTGCCACCAGGTCGACACCGCGATGGTGATAGAAGTTCTGGTCTTCCGCCGAGAGAAAGGCCTGCTTCACCAGTGGCGGAATTTCCTCAATTGGCAGGAAGAGACGATATTCGTCCGCGTATTCCGCCATCAGGTCGCCATTGGCGGCGTGCACCCGCGTGGCAATCGGCGGCACGTATTCCTGCAGCGCCTTGTTATCCGGCAGATCGGCGCCGTAGTGATAAATCACACCAATAACGGCGGCCAGACCAGCCGTCCCCAGCGCGACCGCCGCCACGGCGCCGCGAACCAACCATCGCTTCATCGCGCATCCCGCATTCAGCAGAGCATAACTCCCTTTGAATAGGCATCCTTATGCCTTCCGTCGACCCCTCCCTTGGCCGCGCCGGACAGATGGAACTACCCGTTGGAAGCAAGATCGTCGGCGAAGAAACTGTCTATAGCGCCAACAATCGCCTCAACCACGTCTGCCAAATGATCGGGCGAATTCAGCAATCTTTCTTCCGCCGGGTTCGATAAAAATCCAAGCTCGATCAGCGCGGAAGGGACGTCCGGCGCCTTCAGTACCGCAAAGCCGGCCTGACGGTGCGCGCGCGTCAGAAGCGGCACACGCGTGGCTGCTGCCTGAACCACCCGATTCGCAAACCGTACAGACTTATTCATCGTCTCGCGCTGAGCCAGATCGAGCAAGATCGAGACGACCTCGTCCTGTTCAGCCGTCAGGTCCACGCCCCCGATCAGGTCCGCACGGTTTTCCCGCCGGGCCAGGGCGGCCGCCTCTGCGTCCGAAGCATTTTGCGACAGGCTGTACACGGACAGGCCACGGGCGTGGGAGGAGCCGGCCGAATCCGCGTGCAGCGACACGAAGAGGTCAGCATCTGCCCGGCGCGCGACCGCTACCCGGTCGCGCAGACGGAGAAAACGGTCATCGGTACGGGTCATGATCACTTTGTAGCGGTCCGACTCCCGCAAACGGGCCGCCAGCATCTTCGATGCGCGCAGTGTGATGTTCTTTTCCAGGGAGCCGCTCCGCCCAATCGCGCCCGGATCGACACCGCCGTGGCCGGCGTCAATCACGATCGCCAGTTGACTAAAGTCCTTGCCCGTGCGCGGACGCGGCCGCGGCAACGGCGGGTCAACGTAGCCGCCGAGTTTCTGTACCCGGAATGCTTCCGCCCCGCGCCAGGCAACCGTCAGCGCGAAAGCATTTGCCACCTCACTCACGTCGGCCCGGGTGATGGCGATAGCCTCATCGAGATCCAGCACGATCCGGTAAGTCCCCGGCCGGAACCAGCCATAGCGCACGGCGGCGATTCCGTTCGTCCGGCCCCCGACCCTCTCCAGCTGAGCCGGCGCCATGGCCCAGTCGAGCGGCGGCAGATCGATCACCAGCCGGTGCGGTTCCGGTAGGGTTTGAATGCGGAAGTCCGTGGTATTGGACATGCGGAATGTCAGCCGGGTGACCCCATCCTGTCTCTGCGTGGAAGCATCCAGCAGGACGAGCCTGGCGTTCGCATCCGGCGCGCCGACCATCAGGGCCGCGGCCAAAACTGCCGCGGTCAACAGAACCCTCATGATCCGCGCACGCAAGCTCATTCCGCCAGTTCCTCCCTCGCTGCAAATGCCGGTAGAGAGCCTACCACTCCAAGTTCTCCGAGCCGTCTTGCATGACAACCCTGCCGGACATCAAGCTTGAACTCCCCGCGGCATCCCGTACATATCAGGTTGATTGTTCCACTCGCGAAAAGCGGGTATGTAACGACGTGATGAGATTATTGCGATGTGCGGATTGCGGAAGCGGGCAAGTCCATTTGCACTGACATGCATAGCGGTTAGCAGGTATCGCGTTCGAGCAACACCTGGCCAATCGCCGCCCATCGCGGCTCAGACTTGATAATGGAGGCCACGACGCTGTTCCCCTCACCCACTCTGAATGGCACGCGCTTTGAAGCGAAGTCGGCTGAGCGGGCGTCGGTTGGCATCCTCCGCCTGCGAAACCTTACTGAACGGCCAAGCCGGAACGTTTCGAATTTCGCGCAAGCTACCATTGCGCCGGCACGCCAACGCCGCTTATCCGCGTTGGCCACCCCGTGCGCGGCCCGATTGCCTGCCGCGCCATTGCGGTACATGAATAGCGAGCTGCCAGGAAAAACGTTCTCCGGCTCCCCATCGGCCGTTCGCCGATCGGAGAACCACCCCAATGACGAAGAGAATGCTAATCGATGGCGCCCACCCCGAGCAGACGCGCGTGGTGGTGATGGAGGGCCATCGGTTACTCGAATTTGATACGGAGATTGCCAGCCAGCGCACGCTAAAAGGCAATATATATCTAGCCAAAGTCACCCGCGTAGAACCGTCCCTGCAAGCAGCCTTCGTCGATTATGGCGGCAACCGCCACGGCTTCTTGCCGTTCAGCGAAATCCATCCCGACTATTACCGGATCCCGGTAGCGGACCGGGAAGCCATCAAGGCCAGCCAGCGCCAGCGCTCTGTCACGGAGGCTGAAGACTACGACGACGAGCCGGAGATGGTGGACCCGCCGGCCATGAACGGCGAGGCTTACGAAGAGGACTCCTCCGGTTCTGTAGGCAATGGCGAAGCTGAGCCGAACGGAACGACCGCCGCACTGAATGCCACAGAGGCCGATCCTTCCGTAAGCGCGGACGGCGAGGAAGCGGCATCCGAGCAGCCTGCGGAGGCCGAAGGGCAACAACCGCGCCGCGGCCGTAGCCGGCGCAACTCGGGCGGCGGCAACAGCCGCGGGTCTTCCCGCCCCCGGCGTTCCTACACGATCCAGGAAGTAATCAAACGCGGCCAGATCATGCTGATCCAGGTCGTGAAGGAGGAACGCGGCACGAAAGGCGCGGCGGTGACGAGCTACCTCTCGCTTGCCGGGCGCTACTGCGTGCTCATGCCGAACACCGCACGTGGCGGCGGAATCAGCCGTAAGATCACCAACGCCAAGGACCGGAAGCGACTGAAGGAAATCGTCGATACGCTCGCTATCCCGGAATCCATGGCGGTTATTGTGCGGACAGCCGGCATCGGCCGGACCAAGTCGGAGATCAAGCGCGACTACGACTTCCTTGCCAAGACCTGGGAGCGAATCCGCGATGTGACGCTGCAGTCGCGGGCACCGGTGCTGATTTACGAGGAAAGCGATCTCGTCAAACGCACTCTCCGCGACTCCTACACGCGGGAAATCGAAGAGGTGTTGGTTCAGGGCGACTTGGCTTACCGCGAAGCCAAGAACTTCATGAAAACCCTGATGCCCAGCCACGCCAAGCGGGTGCAGCCGTACAAGGAAACCTCCCCGCCGCTGTTCCACCGCTTCAATGTCGACGCACAGCTCCACCAACTCCACTCGCCGATCGTACAGCTTCCCTCTGGTGGTTATCTTGTCATCAACTTGACCGAGGCCCTTGTCTCCATCGACATCAACTCGGGCCGGTCGACGCGCGAACGTCACATCGAAGAAACCGCGCTCAAGACCAACCTGGAAGCCTCGGAAGAAGTGGCGCGGCAGTTGCGCCTGCGTGACCTGGCCGGGCTGATCGTCATCGACTTCATCGATATGGAAGACCGCCGCAACAACATGGCGGTCGAGCGCAAGCTAAAGGACGCATTGCGCACCGATCGTGCCCGGGTCCAGGTCGGCCGTATCAGCCCGCTGGGCCTGATGGAGATGTCTCGCCAGCGCTTGCGGCCTTCCCTTCTCGAAACCATCATGCACGTGTGCCCGACCTGCAGCGGCCTGGGCCGGGTCGCCTCGACCGCATCAAGCGCCCTGCAGACCCTCTCCATGATTGAGGATGAAGGGCTGCGCGGCCGCGCCAGCATCATTCGCGTGCATGTGGCGGGCGATATCGCCCTCTATATCCTGAACGAAAAACGCGACGATCTTGCCCGTATCGAGCGCGACTACAGCCTGCGCTGCATGTTTGAGCCGGACGCCTCGCTGGTGCCGCCGGACCTCCGCATTGACATCGTCCAGACGGCTGCAGAAGCCGCGGCCGCCCTCGAAGTACAAGAGCAGGAAGCAGTGCTTCAACTTGAGGCGGAGGAGGTCGAAGAGCCGCCTGCAGCGGCGGAAACGGTCGAGGAGGAAGAAGGCGAAGATGGCGGCCGCCGCCGACGAGGCCGGCGCTCGGGACGCCGCCGTAGGCGGGAAGAGGAACAGCCCGCCGAGGAGGTGGCAGAGGCCGCCCCCGAGTCGGAGAGCAAACCGGAGGCCGACAAGGAAAGCGAAGAAAGCGACCGCAGCCGCAGCAAACGCCGCCGCCGCCGCCGGCGCCCCCGTGGCGAAGGCCGCGCGCCGCTGCCCGGCGTGGCAACGTTCCTGAAGAGCGCTACTC
>CAYYSC010000064.1:0-11222 GCA_964474065.1 uncultured Rhodospirillales bacterium
AGCGTTTTCGTCGAAGGTTTCACAGCGCTGGCGGGCGAGGGTCAGGTTCTCCGGCGTCACCACCTCGGCGGTTGCTCCGTGCGCGATCAGGTCCCGCGCCAGCAGGAGCGTGTCCGGGAAATGCTCCCGCACCAGCTCGATATCGTGCAGCACCGTCACGACGGTTCGGTGTTCTCCGTGCCAGTGCGCCACCAACGTCATCAGATCCGTGACCGTCTTGGCGTCAATGGCATTGAAGGGCTCGTCCAGCAGCACGATCTGGGCGTCCTGCAGCAGCAGTCGCGCGAACATCGCCCGCTGCATCTGTCCTCCCGACAACGCGCCGATGCGCCGCTCCTCCAACCCGGTAAGTCCAACTGCGGCAATCGCCTCCTCCACGCTGCCGCGAACCCGGCGTCCGATGCTGCGGAACAGCCCCACCTGCCGCCACAGGCCCATCGACACGAAGTCGAGCACGTTCACCGGGAATTCCCGGTCCACTTCCGTCTGCTGCGGCAGGTAGGCCATGTCCTCCCGGCGGATGGCGCCGGTGGTCACCGTCCCCTCAAGCGGCCGCAGCGCACCCATGATGCCCTTCAGCAGAGTGGATTTACCCGCGCCGTTCGGACCGACAATCGCCGTCAGAGAGCCGGCCGGCAATTCCGTATCAAGGTGGTGAACGGCGGGATGCCGGTCATAGCCGAGGGTCAGATTGCGCAAGGTGATAACGTTGCTCATGACTGCCCTCCTCACGCCACCGCCCAGATAACGCAGATCCACAGGGCCGCAGCCGCGCCCGCGGCCAGCCCTAACCGCCCGGCAACGCTCATCCGCAGCAGGCTTATGCGCCCGAAGTCGACCTCCATCAGGAATGCGCCTCCGGGCCAGCGGATTCACAACTCGCACAATGGCCCCGCAACTCAACCGTCGCCTGCTGCATATGGAAACGCTGGCTGTCGCTCGCCTGCTGCAATAGCTGTTCCAGCGAATGGTCGAGCACTTCCTGGGTTTCGCCGCAGGCATCGCAGATCATAAAGACGACCGATCCCTGATGATCGTCTCCGTGAGCACAGGCCACAAAGGCGTTCAGGCTTTCGAGACGGTGCGCCAGACCGAGACCGATCAGCTTGTTCAGGGCGCGGTAAACGGTCGGCGGCGCCGAGATCCCGTCCGCCCGGACGGCGTCGATGAGTTCGTAAGCGGAAACGGGACGCCCGGCTTGGCGGAGCGCCTCGTAGACCTTCAGATGGTTCGGCGCTAGTTTGCGGCGGAATCCGGATAGAGGGCTCATGGTGCGGCTTTCATGACAACCAATCCAACGGACCGTATAACATACGTATTTTCCCGTCAACACTGCCTGGGCTGGGCGATGTTGACCGCATGCTTTGGTCTGGCGGTCGTCCTGGGCGTTCATGTCGTCGATGACCGGCGCCCGTCCGAGCCTGCCCGCTTAAGTGCGGGGACGCGGGCAGCACTGCCGCAAGCATATCTTCAACCGGCCTCCTTCATTCCAGCGGTTGAAGGGGATCAGACGGTTCCCAATGCAGGGACACCGAACATGATCAAAGGCCTCCTGGCCGTCGCGGAAAAGCTCGACGCATTGGAGACCGACATGCAGGCGCTACGGTCTGAGCTGGCCGTGCTCAACGAAAGCATGGTGGCGGTCGGCGACGCGCTCTCGGGACGGATAAAGGCGCTGGAAGCTGCGCGAGAAGCTGAACCAGCGGAAACCGCGTCGCCGCCGCCGGCAGGTGGAGCCGGACCCGCGGACATTGCGGCGCTGGCGGCTTATTTGCGGGTCATGGGTGACCGGGTTGCTGCCTTGGAAGCGCGTTCGGAGGAACCCCGGCAAAATGGAAGGGATGCGGCGAATCCGCTCAGCGCCTCTCCCCCAATTTCGGAGATTGAGGCCGTCGCCGCCGCGGTGGGCACGTTGGAGGAGCGCGTGGCTAGCCTTTCGAGCGCGATGGAGGAACGGGATGCCGCGTTCCAAGCCCAGCAGAAACGGCTCCAGGTCCTCGAGGCCGCCACGGTAGACCAACGGCAACGGAGCGCTGACCAGCAGAATGCTGACCAGCAGAATTACGTGAAGGTTGCCAGGATCGACGGCTTCGAAGAGGCCAGCATGGCAGCACTCGAAACCTTGGACCGGCAGTTCCAGGCGGTATTGACTCAGTTCGATGAAGCTGCCGCCCGGGATGAAGAACTGGCGGCGTCGTTGGACTCGACGCGCGTGGCCCTGGAAACGGAGCTTGCCGAATGGCGCGACCGCCAGATTCCGCCAGTGTGGGAATTTACAGGACGTTTGGCTGGCACCGAAGTGCGTTTCTCGCAAGGCACGGTTTTTTCCGACCCTGCCGCCGCTGAAACGGCGATGCAGCACGCCACCGAGTTGCTTCTCGAGGCAGACTCCGCGCTCGGCTTGCGGGTTGTCGGCTATGCCGATTTCGACGGAACGGATGCCGAAGCCAATCGGACCATGTCTCAAAAGCGGGCGGACCGGGTGCGGGACCAGATGATTGGTATGGGCGTGCCGGACAGCCGGCTGGTGTCCGTGGGGCGCTCGACGGAAGACCGGGTGGTCGATTCCGACGCATTCGGCAACGCCAACCGGCGCGTGAGATTTGAGCCGTTCGTGATCGAAATGCCCGGCTCCTGAAACACCAGCGGTAATCGGGCGACAATCCAATGCCGGGTGTGCCACACCGCAAGGGCCGAAAGAAGTTCCAGGTATATACGCCGCGCGGCGCCACCGGCTAGCATGTGCGCCGGACCTGCATAATTTCGGGAGAAACGCGCGATGGCGCATACGGCATTTATCGGTGTCGGCAATATGGGCGGGCCGATGGCCCGCAATCTGGCGAAGAGCGGCCAGGAGGTGAAGGTTTTCGACGTCTCGCCGGCCGCAATGCAGGGCATTGCCGACCAGGACCTAGTGCCGACTCAGTCGGTGACGGCTGCGGTAGAGGGCGCTGGCGCCGTCGTCACGATGCTGCCGGAAGGCAAGCAGGTAAAAGCCGCCTACTTGGAAGAGGGCGGGATTTTCGATAGCGCGGAGCCGGGGACGCTATTCATCGACTGCTCGACCATCGACGTCGCCACGGCGCGGGAAGTCTCTACCGCCGCAAAAATGCGCGGCTTCCGCATGATCGATGCGCCGGTTTCCGGCGGCACCGTTGGCGCGGACGCGGCCACGCTGACTTTCATGGTGGGCGGCGAGGGCGCGGATGTCGAGGAAGCGCGCCCGCAACTGGAGAAGATGGGCAAGCTGGTCGTCCATTGCGGCGGTTCCGGGAACGGCCAGGCGGCGAAGATTTGCAACAACATGATCGGCGGGATCACCATGATTGCCGTTTCGGAGGCATTCTGCCTCGGCAAGCGTCTCGGGCTGGAGGCGGACGTGTTGCAGCAGGTGGTGGCGAATTCCTCCGGGTCCTGTGTCGCGGTTACCGATTACCTGCCCGTGCCCGGCCCGACGCCCAAATCGCCGGCAAACTTTAACTTCAAGCCTGGCTTTATGACCAAGCTGATGCTGAAGGACATGCGCCTTTCCCAGATGGCTGCGGTCGAGACCGGGCAGCCCTCGCCGCTCGGCGCGCAGGCCGCGATGCTTTACGCCATGGCGGAGCAGGAAGGGCTCGGCGATCTGGATTTCTCCGCCATCATCAAACTTTTCCAAAAAGGAACCGCTTGATGCGCCTGCGCCTGCGCCAGATCTGCCTGGTCGCGCATGACCTGGCCAAGACCGAGAAATTGTTCGCCGACGTGCTGGACCTGCCGGCCTGCTACCGCGATCCCGCCGTCGGCCGGTGGGGCCTGGAGAACATTTTGTGCCCCGTCGGCTTTTCCTTCCTGGAGGTGGTGGCGCCGATGGAGGAAGGCACGGCTGCCGGGCGCTACCTGGACCGGCGGGGCGGTGACGGCGGCTACATGGTCATCCTGCAGGCCTCCGACGATCTGCACCCGAAGCTCTACGCCCGCCTGCCGGAACTGAACGTGCGCATTGCCACGGAAATGGACTATGGCGACTTCCGCGGCGTGCAGCTTCACCCCCGTGACGTGGGCGGGGCGATCCTCTCCATCGATCGCAACGACCCGGACCCGGATGATCCGATCCGGCCGGATCAGCCCTGGCATCCCGCCGGCACGGCCTGGAGGGAGATGCAGCCCTCCCGCCTGATTTCTGGCTTACGCGCCGCGGAACTGCAGAGCCCCGACCCCCAGAATCTGGCTCTGCGCTGGTCCGCAGTGCTGGACCGGCCCCTGGCCGTGGACGCCCACGCCAACCCATGCCTGCACCTGAGCGATGCAACGCTCCGGTTCGTCGAAGCGCGCGACGGCCGGGGAGAGGGCCTCGGCGGGTTGGACCTCGGCTGTTACGACGTCGAAGAGGTATTAAGACGGGCATCGGATACCGGCCTGGCGGTGGAGGACAACACCGTGTTGCTCTGTGGAACGCGCATGAACCTGATTCAGGGAGGCTGAGACATGCAGTACCGCCGTTTCGGCCGCAGCGACCTGCAGATTTCCGTGCTGACCTTCGGCGGCGGCTGGGTTGGCGGTCTGCTGATCGACAGTGCGCAGGAAGTGTCGAATCAAGCCCTGCAGCAAGCGTATGACGCCGGAATCAACTGGGTCGATACGGCCTCCTCCTACGGGAGCGGCCTCTCGGAGACCGTGATCGGCCGCTGGCTCGCGACGCGAACACCGGCGCAGCGGCCCTATGTCTCCACCAAGTTCCGCGTGGAGCCGAACGAGCCCGACCTCGCCGGACAGATGCGGAAGTCCGTCGAAGCCAGCCTGGAGCGGCTGCAGCTCTCCAAGGTGAACGTGCTCTACCTGCACAACCAGATCCTCGCCGACGATAGCCAGACGCCGGAAGGCCCGCGCGGCATCCATGTGTCCCGCGTGATCGAACGCGGGGGCATTGCCGACGCGATGGAAAAACTCCGGGAGGCAGGCTTGGTTGACCATCTTGGGCTCACCGGCCTCGGCGAGGCGCCAGCGGTTGCTCGGATCGTCGACAGCAGCCGTTTCGATGCCGTGCAGGTCTACTACAACATGAGCAACCCGAGCGCAGGCTGGGATTCGGCGCCGCCCGGTTGGAATACCAGCGATTTCTCCGGCCTCCTGGCGAAGTGCCGGCAGCAGGATACGGGCGTCATGGCCATCCGTATTTTCGCGGCAGGCCACCTCGCGACGCGCGTCCGGCATGGCCGCGAATTGCCGGTTACGGAAAACGCCGGCAACGAGGCCGAGGAAGCTCGGGCGGAAGCGGTGTGGGCTGCGCTCGGCGAAAGCCATGGCACGCCCGCGCAGACGGCGCTGCGCTTCGGCCTCGGCTGCCCGGACCTTTCGACCATTGAGGTTGGCATGGCCAAGATCGAGCATTTGGAGCAGGCGGTCGCTGCCGAGGCCAGAGGGTCGCTACCTGAGTCATGCATCGAGGCGTTGCGCCCGCTTTGGAACGGCCACCCGGCCTTCGTCTCCTGACCATGCGGATCGTCGAGATTCGCGAAGTTGCGGTGCCGCTTGAGGGCGACATCTCCAATGCCGTGGTCAATTTTGCCGAACACAACGTCTCGCTGGTGGCGGTTGTTTCCGACGCGATCCGGAACGGGAGGCCCATTGTCGGCCTCGGATTCAACTCCATCGGCCGTTTCGCCCAACCCGGTCTTCTGCGGGAACGGATCATCCCGCGCGTCCTCGCTGCGCCGCCTGAGCAGTTGGTGGATGCGTCCGGTCAGCGGTTCGATCCAGCCAAGGTGCTGGCAGCGGGAATGCGGAACGAGAAACCGGGTGGCCACGGCGACCGGGCAGGCGCGATGGCGGCCGTGGAACTGGCCGTGTGGGACCTGAACGCGAAGCTGGCGGACGAGCCGGCGCACGCCACCATCGCCCGCGCGTTCGGCCGCCCGCCAGCGGCATGGTCGGTCGAAGCGTATGCGGCGGGCGGTTACTACTACGGCAATGCCGGCCGTGGCAGCCTATCGGACGAGTTGAAGGGCTATCGGGACCAAGGCTTTTCCGCCTTCAAGATGAAGATCGGCGGCGCATCGTTGGCCGACGATCTCAAACGGATCGAGGACGCATTGACGGTTGCCGGCAGCGGCAGCAGCTTGGCGGTCGATGCGAACGGACGGTTCGACCTGCAGACGGCGCTGGCCTACGCCGAAGCGATTCGCCCCTATGGCTTGCGCTGGTACGAGGAGATCGGGGACCCGCTGGACTATGACCTGAACGCCAGGATCGCCAAAGCCTATCCGGGCGCCATTGCAACGGGCGAGAACCTGTTCTCGGTTCCGGATGCGAAGAACCTGCTGTTATTCGGCGGCATGCGGCCGAACAGGGATTTCTTTCAGATGGACCCTGGCCTCAGCTATGGCCTGACGGAATACGCCCGCATGATCGCGCTGATGGAGGAGCACGGCTTCGACCGGCGTTACGCCTTTCCGCACGGTGGTCATCTCATCAATTTGCACATCGTCGTCGGCCTGGGGCTTGGCGGGTGTGAGTGCTACCCGGGCGTGTTCCAGCCGTTCGGCGGCTATCCCGCAGCGTGTATGCTCGGCGGTGGCATGGTCCGGCCGACCGACACGCCCGGTTTCGGCCTGGAGGAAAAGGCAGAACTGGGCCCGGCCCTCGTGCGGTTGCTCGCCTAGGCAGCCGCACCGTGGGGCTCCCTTCAGGAGAAGGGCGGGGTCAGGCCGTCGTGTCCCGGTTGGCGTATTCGAGGACGGCGCGCAACAGCACGTCGCAGCCCGCAGCAAGATGCTCCGGGGCGGCGTATTCGGCTTCGTTGTGGCTGATCCCGTCCTTGCAGGGGACGAAGATCATGGCCGCCGGCGCCATCTTGGAGACGCAGACGGCATCGTGCCCAGCTCCGCTCATGATCTCGCGCCAGGGGTGCCCCGCCGTTTCCGCGCCATGGCGCACGGCCGCGACGCAGCCGCTATCGAAGAGCACCGGGGGCGAGAACCAAGTCTCCTTGACGTCGATGGTCATCGTTCCGTCGGCCACCAGCTTCGCCACGGCCAGCCGGAATTGCTGGTCCATGGCATTCAGTTCATCGACGGTGGGATTGCGGATATCGACGGTGAAGAAAACTTCCCCGGGAATAACGTTCGGCGAGCCCGGTTTCACTTCCATAACGCCGACTGTACAACGGCCGTCTATGCCCCGCTCCTGCATGATTTCATCCAGCGCAAGCAACACCCGGGCGGAGGCCGTCAGCGCGTCCCGCCGGTTGGCGGGCGGGGTGGTGCCGGCATGGGATTCACGTCCGCGCACCGTGACCTCGTACCAGCGCATCGCTTGAACGCCGGTCACCACGCCGACGCTCTTGTTCTCCGTCTCCAGAATGGGCCCCTGCTCGATATGGCACTCGAAATAGGCACCCACTTCCCGGCCCCCCATCGGCTCATCGCCCTGGTAGCCGATTCGCACCAGTTCATCGCCGAAGCGCGCACCGTCAAGATCCCGGATCTCGTAGGCATCGGACAAGGCCATCTGACCTGCGAACACGGCGCTGCCGACCATCGGCGGCGCGAACCGGCCCCCCTCCTCATTGGTCCAGTTGACAACCTCCAGCGGCGCTTCCGTCTCGATGCCGAGATCGTTCAGGGTCCGGACCACCTCCAGCCCGGCAAGGACGCCAAACACCCCGTCGAACCTTCCTCCGGTGGGCTGCGTGTCCAGATGGGACCCCATCATGATCGGCGGCAGGTCGTTGTTGCGACCGGGCCGGCGCGCGAACATGTTGCCGATACGATCGACGGTGACGGTCATGCCGGCTTGTTCGCACCACCGGCGGAACAATTCGCGTCCTTCGCGGTCTTCGTCCGTCAGGGTCTGACGGTTATTGCCACCGGCCACGCCAGGCCCGATCTTCGCCATCTCCATATGGCTGTCCCACAGGCGGGAAGGATCGATGCGCAGATTATCGGTGGTCGTCATGGCGAAGAACTCCAGCCGGGAAAGAGGTTGAAATAATACCCTACCCAACCGCATTTGCCTGTGGCAATCGAACGGGATGCAGCCAGGATCGCTGATCTGGTGCTGTTGCGGCAATCGCCCCAACTTGTATGGTCTGTCCGCCGCTTTTCGGATAACTCTTGAGGAACCGAAGAAACACCATGGCCGCAATGCGGATCGGTTTGTCGGCCCTTTTCTGGCTTTGGCTCGCGATGACAGGCGCGTTTGCGGAGGGGGCGCCCCCAGCGCGCAACGTAATCGTCGACCCCCGCGCCTGGAGTGCGCTCCCATCGGGGTTCACCGATACGCTCAACAGCACGCAGAACCGGGAAGTCGGCGTCATCATTGCTACCGGAAGCGGCGAAGGGCGCAGCGGTTGTTATGGCAGCACACGGCAACGCCGAGCGGGCGGGGCGGAGGAGTTTTCCGGTGCGGAAGCCAGCGATGCACCGGCCGGTTTTTTTGATCCCGACACCGCCCTGCGCCATGCCATAGCGGCGGCCGAAGCGTCCGGCCGGCCTGCCCGGCTCGTGTTGATTGCGCAGGGCCCGGCTGCCTGTATCAGCATCGGTTGCGCCTTGAGCAAGGACCTTGCGGAAACGTATCCGGATTTGCGGATTGACGTCATCGCGCTCGACGAAGCGGCGGAGCCACTCCGGTGCCTCGCCACCAATAGCGGCGGGCGGTTCCGCTTGGCCTCTTTATCGACGACAGCGGCAGCGCTTGCTGGCGTGCTGGAATATCCTGTCGATGGCTCCATTGCGCTGGCCGCGGCAGATGAGGCGGCCGCCATTTCTGAAACCCCTTCTCCCCTGGAACGCGGCACCGGGCCGGATCCGGGTGTGGGACAGGGGCACGATGCGCCGCCGATCCCGCGGGAACGGCCGGACCCGCCGGTCATTGCTGCGCCAGGGCCCGCTGGCGGCGGCGAACCGCAGCCTCTGGCCTGGGCGGAACCACCGCCGGGCGCGCCAGAGGCCATGCCGACCGAATTGCAGGAAGGGGTCTGGATTCGCGTGTTGGCAGGGCCGAAGGGCCCCTTGATAACCTCCGACCTTTCTTGCGAAATCCTATCGCGGGAAGGGAATGGTACATACCGCATGGTGGGGCAGTCCAGCGCTCCTAACCCCCATCTCCGCCTCCCGGCCGGAGACTTTGTTGCGCGCATCAGACACGGGGACGTGGTCCGCGAGTTCCCTTTTACGGTCACTGGCCAGGGGATCGAGCATCGAACCTTTTCGCTCGATATCGGCTATTTGCAGATGACCGCGCGGCCGACGAACGACGCCGCGCCGCTGGAAACCGGGGTGCAATTCACCGTTTCAAGGCTTGGTCAGGACGGAGCCGGGGCTGCCATGCTGGTTCGTCGGGAGTCCCAGCCTTTGGTCGCGCTGCCGGCAGGGCGGTATCGGGTACTCGCCGAAGCGGGAGCGGCGGGTACCGTTGCGGACATCGAAGTGGTTGCGGGCACGACCGCCACGAAGGACTTCAACCTGGAACTCGGGTATTTGCGGGTGATCTTGAACGCGTCTGCTTCTCCGCAATTCCGTTACCGCGTTGAGGCGGTTGAGACCCCAACCCGCCGTTCGGACAGCGTAATCGCTTCTTCGGAAGAAGCGTCCGCACTGTACCGGCTTCCCGCTGGCCGATATGCCGTCATCGGGGAGGCGGACGGACACATCCTCCGGCGGTTTGTCTCGGTGACGGCCGGCAATCTTCAGGAGGTGACGCTTGAAATGGGGCCGGCGGCCAACGGGCCGCCGACACAATAGCGATAGAAAGGGGTCGGGGACGCGCGCCCGCTCCCGACGGTCGAGGGGCTGTCAGGCCGCTGGACGAATGGCGACGGCGCTCACGTCCTCGCCAACATAACTCTCGTACTGTTGGAAGTTCTCCGCAAAGCGGCCAGCCAATTCCCGGGCGGTCGCGTCGTATGCCTTTTTGTCGGCCCAGGTATTGCGGGGCGTCAGCACCTCTTCCGGAACATTCGGACAGGACACTGGCACGTGAAGCCCGAAGGTGCCGTCCCGAACAGTCTCGACCTCGGCAAGGCGGCCATCGAGCGCGGCCCGGACCATTGCCCGCGTGTGTGCGATCTTCATGCGCTGACCAACCCCATAAGAGCCGCCGCTCCAGCCGGTGTTGACCAGCCAGCAGGTAACGTCCGAACCCAGGATTTTTTCGCCGAGCAGCTTGGCATACGCTGAGGGATGGCGGGTCATGAAAGGGGCGCCGAAGCACGTGGAAAAGGTCGCCTGCGGTTCGTTCACACCCTTTTCCGTACCGGCGACACGGGCCGTGTAACCGGAGAGGAAGTGATACATCGCCTGCTCCGCCGTCATCTTCGATATGGGCGGCAGCACGCCGAACGCGTCCGCGGTCAGCATAATGACATTCTTGGGTGAGGGCCCCAATCCGCTCTCGCTCGCGTTCGGAATGAAATCCAGCGGGTAAGAGGAGCGGGTATTTTCGGTTAGGCTGCGATCGGTCAGGTCGAGGAGCCGCGTGTCCGGGTCCATCATCACGTTCTCCAGCACCGTGCCGAACCGGTGCGAGGCCGCGAAGATCTCCGGCTCCTGTTCCTCCGACAAGTTAATGACTTTGGCGTAACACCCGCCCTCGAAGTTGAACAGTCCGTGAGCCGACCAGCCGTGCTCGTCGTCCCCGATCAATGTGCGGGAGGAGTCGGCGGACAAGGTTGTCTTGCCGGTGCCGGAAAGACCGAAAAAGACCGCGCCGTCGCCGTTTGGTCCGATGTTGGCGGAGCAGTGCATCGGCATCACGTTCTGCGCTGGCAACACGTGGTTCAGGTAGCTGAAAACCGATTTCTTGGCCTCGCCCGCATAAGAAGTGCCACCGATCAGCACGAGACGGTGGGTGAAGCTCAGGGCTACGACTGTGCCGCTGCGGCAGCCATCGATTTCCGGATCGGCCTGGAAACCGGGGGCCTGGATAATGGTGAAATCGGGCTCGAAGCCTGGCAGCGAGTTCTGGGGCGGCCGAATGAACATGTTTCGGCAAAAAAGATTATGCCATGCATATTCATTGACGACGCGGACCTTCAAACGGTACGCCGGATCAGCGCCAGCGTAGGCATCCCGCACATACAGTTCGCGACCCTGCAGATACGCCGTCATCCGCTGGTAAAGACGCTCGAACTGCTCAGTGCTCATCTCTTGGTTGACCGGGCCCCAATCAACCGTGCCGTCGGTGAGCGAATCCCGGACGATGAATTTGTCCTTTGGGCTCCGGCCGGTATGCTCTCCGGT
>CAYYSC010000065.1:0-11211 GCA_964474065.1 uncultured Rhodospirillales bacterium
TGATCGGGGCGGAAGAAGCGGCCTCAATTAACCTCATCAATAAGGTCGTTCCCGCTGCGGAACTGATGGATACCGCAATGGCAACCGCAGAAATGATCGCCGCCAATTCGCCACCTGCCGTGCAGGCCGTGAAACAGCAAATCAGCACGATCCTGACGCAAGACGCGGCACAGCACGAAGCGCAGGACCAAGCATTCGGAGACAAAGTACGCGCCAGCGCTGAGTTCCGGGAAGGGGTCGCCGCTTTCCGCGAGAAGCGCCAGCCCATCTATCGATAGGGTTGGCCTGTCCGTGACCGAGTTTCTGTCGGCCCTGACCGAAGCGGCCAGCCTAACC
This sequence comes from uncultured Rhodospirillales bacterium, assembly GCA_964474065.1. GTDB lineage: Bacteria > Pseudomonadota > Alphaproteobacteria > Bin95 > Bin95 > JACKII01. Next base: position 337 of record CAYYSC010000065.1, read on the forward strand.
GAACTCGCCATCGCCTGCGGCACCGCGGCACTGGCCGGATTTATCCGCGGCTTCATCGGCTTCGGCGGCGCGCTGATCGTGATTCTTGTGTTGAGTCTGCTATTCGGGCCGCAGGCGGCGGTGGCGATTGCGACCCTTTCCGGCCTGCCTGCCATGTTCCAATTGTTGCCTGCCGCCATACGCTCGTCAGAGCGCGCGTTCGTGTTGCCCTTCGGCCTTGCGACATTTGCAGCCGCGCCGCTTGGGGCCTGGGTGTTGGTCTCCGCCGACCCGGCCCTGATGAAAATGGCAATCGCCGCATTCGTGCTGTTCATGGTAGCGGCGCTGCATCAGGGCTGGAGCCTTGGCCGCGGCAATAATCTCGCCAGCGTCGTCGTGGCCGGCGGTGCGGCAGGATTGATCCAGGGATCGGCGGGGATAGGGGGCCCGCCGGCGGTGGCGGCAGCCCTGTCGCGGCCCGGGCCGGTGGAGCGACAGCGGGCAAACCTGATCGGCGGCATCACCTTTCTGAACCTGTGTGCGCTCGTCCCGTTCTGGCTGCACGGCCTGTTTACGGCGCAGGTGCTGGCGGTCGCCTTGGTGATCGTGCCGCTTTATTCCGGCGCGATCTGGCTCGGCACGCGCTATTTTGCACGCGGCGGCCAGCGCCATTTCCGCAACGCCGCGCTGCTGATGCTGGCCGTCATCGGCACGGCAACGCTGGCAGTCGCGGCTCAGGATTATTTCGCGGGTTGATGCCCGGGGTGCGGCAGCGTCGCGGACGGCTTGCGGGCGCGCGAGGGATCGGGTCTGATACGGCAAAGCTGGAATATCATCCGCACATCCGCCTCAAGCTGGGCGATTTGCATCGAAAACAGGGAGTATCCCGATGAAGGTTCATGAACTGGTCAACCTGCTCACCCAAGCCGCGGACAGCAACAACCCCGCGGAATCCGTCAAGGCCGCCATGGAAACGCTGAAGGGCGACCTCAGCGGTCTTGCCGAAACCCTTTCCTACCTGCCCGGCACCGGAGGCAATGCGCGCCAAGCCTTCTACCGCTCACCGAACCTCAGCATTCTGAAGGTGAATTTCCCAAACGGCCGGCGCACCCCCCCTCACAACCACGGGACCTGGGCAACCATCCTGCTGCTATCGGGGCAGGAACGGAATACCGTCTACCGCAGAAGCCCGGACGGCAAGCTGGATCGGGAAAAGGTGGTTGAATTGAAACCCGGCGACATGATCCATTTGCCTGCCGACCGCGCCCATGTCGCGGAATGCGCGGGCGATGAACCGGCGGTCGGCCTGCATGTCTACGGCGCTAACGTCCTGGGCGTCGAGCGCTTGATGTGGGACCCGGAAACCATGCAGGAAATGGAACTGGATTGGACCCAATACGAGCCCCTCGCCAAGAAGGCGACCGCGATGAACAGCGCGCCCTGAGAGCGGCACCTGCGCGCGAGGGCTAAGCGTAGCCCTCGCTTTTCTGAGGAACAGGCTCTTTCATCTGCGCGCCGGGACGTTAGCAGAAGCACCGCGTACCCGAACAACGCGCTTGCGATGGAGCCGAGCAACACCCCAAGGCGGATCGGCGCTTCAAAGTCCGAGTGTTGGAACGCCAGACCGCCGATGAACAGGCTCATCGTAAAGCCGATACCCGCCATTGCCGCGACACCATAGAGTTGCCCGTAATTGGCGCCGGCAGGCATGCGCGCCAGGCCCAGTCGGATCGTGAGATACATCAGGCCGAAAACACCGATTCGCTTGCCGGCGAACAACCCCAGGGCGATGCCGAGCGTCACAGGTTCGGTCAAGCTGCCCAGGCCCATTCCTTCGACTGCCAGGGGCTGTTCGCCGCCGCCATCGCCAGCACGATCGCCAGCACCAACATGATCCCGCCTGCCGACTCTAGTCGGAAAAATCCTGCAGTGCGCGGGACACGGCAGTGGTGGCTCTGCGCATGGCAACAACTCTTCCTCTTCATGCAACACTCAGGGGCCACAACGGTGCTCCCGATCCCCCAGGGAAAACAAGGCGGAGCCTATTTCGTGCCCTTGCTCACGCGGTCCCAGTCGTAGAGCGGCGCTTCTTTCGCCACGAACCGGCGGATTGCCTCCCGCGAGAATGCGGTTCCAAACAACAGGGTCTGGCCGTCGGCCTCCGCGTCCGCGATATCGCCGTAGTTGCTCTGAAAGGTCTTGTTAACCAAGCGTTTCGTCAGCGCAGCCGAGGTTCTGGGCCCCCGCGCCAGGCGGGCAGCATAATCCTGCGCCGCCGCCAGCACGTCGCCCTCCTCGACCAGCGTGTGAACGATACCAAGCGCTTTGGCTTCCGCGGCATCGATGCTGCGCCCGGTGAACATCAGGTCTTTGGCGACTGCCGGCCCAACCGCGCGCGGCAGGGTGTAAGCCAGCCCCATGTCTGGCATCAGGCCGATCCGGGCAAAGACGGCGCAGAACCGTGCTTTCGGCGAGGCGAAAACGATATCCGCCATCAGAGCCAGACTGAAACCGCCGCCGAACGCCAGCCCGTCGACCGCTGCGATCACGGGGCAATCGATGTTCAGAAGGCGTTCCAGCCATTGGTGTACGCTCAGAATGCTATGGCGCGCCGGCCCAGGCCCTTCCGCCGTGCGGTCGGTCATGTTTTTCACATCACCGCCAGCGCAGAAAGCCCGCCCCTCGCCTGCCAGCACCAAGGCCTTCACGGCTTCGTTGCCATCGACGAAATCCACCATCGCGCGGAAATCCTCCTTCAATGCGTCCGAAAGCGCATTGAGGGCTTCCGGCCGGGCCATGGTGAAGGTGGCTACGCCGTCATCGTCCAGGTCCAGGCTGGCGCAGGTAAATGCGGGGCTTGTCATCGGCAGCCGCTCCTAAAGGCCTAGAGCGGCGCTACGGCCAGCAATTCGGCCGAATACTGCGCCAGAGACAAGGCCGGTACCGCCTGGGTAGTTGAAGTGGAAAAGGCCGCCAACCATCTCACCACAGGTATAGAGGCCTTGGATCGGCCGCCAATCGGTCGCAATCACTCGGGCATGCTCGTCCACCTTCAGGCCGCCGAAGGTGAAGGTGATCCCGCCAGTCGCCGAGTAGGCGACGAAGGGTGGCTTGTCGAGCTTCAGCGCCCAGTTGGTCTTGTTGGGGACCAGGCCCGTGGTCGAGACGCCATCCTTGCGCGTGGGGTCGAAGCGCCCGTCACCCTCGCCCGGCGCTGCGGCGTTGTAGTCGTCTAGCGTCGCCAACGCCTGCGCCCGGTCGTCGAGGTCGAGCTTGCCGATCAGTTCCGCCAGCGTGTCTGCCTGGATCGGGTCGCTGGTCTTGTAGCGCGGCTCCAGCAGATGGACCGTTTTCTGGTCGAAAATCTGCCAAGCCATGCTGCCCGGCTGGTTCAGGATCTGGCCGCCGTATTTAGCATAGGTGTAAAGGCCCATGTCCTCACCCTCGTCGACGAAGCGCAGACCGGCCCGGTTGATCATCACGCCGTAAGGATACGAGAGGCGGTTGGACTTGTCGGTCCGCTTGCGGTCCGCAAAGTCCGGCCACTCGTTAGAAATGGGCGTCGAGTGCTTGCCGCTCCACTGGCCCCAGGGCATGGCGCCGACATCAAAAGCCATGCGAAGCCCGTCGCCCTGGTTGTGCTTGGTGCCGCGGACCTTGGCATGATCCCAGGGGGCGGCCAGATATTGCGCCCGCCACTGCGCATTGGCCTCGAAACCGCCACAACCGAGTACGACGCTTTTGCCTCGCAATTCCTCCAGCCCATTCGGCCCCTTGACCTTCACGCCGCAGATTTTGCCCGACGCGTCCTGCAGCAGTTCCAACCCCGCCGTCTCGTAGCGGACCTCGATGCCGTTGGCGGCCGTCTTCTCGAACCAGTGCTTGGAGAGGCCAACGCCTTCCGCGTCCGCCCGAATGACGGCACCTTTTTGCCACTTCACCCGGTTGCCGACCCGGATACCGGCGAGCGAGGTGGCGGGCTCCATCGGGATGCCGGCGTATTCGCGCATCCAGCGGATGGTATCATAGGAATTGTCGATCAGGATGGTGGCGAGTTCGCGGTCGGTCTTGCCGGCTGTAACGCGCAGCAAGTCGCCCCAGAAATCGTCCTTCGTGTAGGTCTCGACGTCGGAGAAAAAGCCTTCGATTTCCTGCTCAGCGTCCGGCACAAGGGTGCGCAGTTGCTCCGGGTCATCGAAGGCAATGCGCAACAGGCCACCGGAATAATGGGTGTTGCCGCCGCGGTCGGCCTCGCCGGCCTTTTCCAGCAGCACGACGCGCTCGGCCCCGTTCTCCCGCGCTGAGTTGGCCGCTGCCTGCGCCGCGTTGCCGGCGCCCACGACGATGACGTCGTATTCCACCTTGCGTTATCCTTCCGTCAAAGACTCTGGTCTCCCATCTCAGCTTATGCCATGCCGCCCTACGGCCCCACAACCAGCGACGGTTCAGGAACAGCCATGTCAGAAGGTACTGCGACCATTGAAACGACCGAGGCGCTCCGCATCGACGAGGAGCGCCTCGCCGAATACCTGCGCGGCGTGCTGCCCGCGGCGAGCGGGCCGATGCGCTGCAGGCTCTTCAGCCATGGCCAGTCGAACCCGACCTATTTGGTGGGCTTCGATGACGCGTCTTATGTCGTGCGCAAACAGCCCCCGGGCGAGTTGCTGCCCTCCGCCCACGCCGTTGACCGCGAGTACCGCGTGCAAAAGGCGCTGCATGCTCAGGGCTTCCCCGTGGCCAGGCAGTTTCACTTCTGCGAGGACAAAAGCGTCATCGGCACGCCTTTCTATGTGATGGAGAAGATGGATGGCCGCGTGTTCACGGACAGCGCCCTGCCTGGCTGTACGCCGGAAGAACGCCGGGCCATGTATCTGAACATGACGGAAACGCTGGCCCTGCTCCATTCCTACGACCCGGAGGCAATCGGCCTTGGCGATTACGGGCGGCCCGGCAGCTATTATGAGCGCCAGTTCCGGCGCTGGTCGCGGAATTTCCGGGAAACCAAGACCCAGGACATTCCGGAAATGGACAAGCTGATGGAATGGCTGCCCGAGCACATGCCGGAAGGCGACGAAAGCCGGGTCGTCCACGGCGACTATCGTGTCGGCAATGTCATGTTCCATCCGACAGAGCCTCGGGTGGTCGCGGTTTTCGACTGGGAGATTTCCACCCTCGGCCATCCGCTCTCGGACCTGGCCTATATGTGCATCCTCTACTTCACCCGGTCGGACGAGTTTTTCGGCATCCGGGACAAGGACAGGCAAGCGCTCGGCATTCCGCCCTACGAGGAGGTGATTGAGCACTACCGGGTAAAAGCCGGGCGCCCGGATACCGTTGGCGATGCCCACATGGTGCACGCCATGTTCCGGTTTGCCGCCATTCTGGACGGGGTCCGCGCACGGGGCCTGGCCGGAAATGCCGCCAGCGAGGACGCCGCCGTCGTCGGCGCCCAAGGGGTCGCGTTGGCCAAGCGGGCGTGGGAAGTCGTGGAAAATCGCGGCGGATAACGGCGCGGCGCGGATCGCACCGCTATCCGCCGTGCCGCGCCAAACCCCTAGGGGGCCGGGAAAGATTCCGGCATCAGTTCGGTCTCGAACAATTGACGGCCTTCCCTGACCGTCATGATTGTGACGGACTTCGATGGGATGCGGCCTTCCGCCGAGAAACTGATCGTTCCGGTGAGGCCGTCATAATCGCGGACTTGCTTCAACCCTTGCCGGATCGAGCCCCGGTCGGAGTGACCGGCGTTTTTTAGTGCTGCCGCCATCAGGCCGGCCGCATCGTATCCCAAGGCCGCAAAGGCGCCGGGGACTTCGCCGGGATAAGCAGCCTCGTAAGCCGCCATAAACTCCCGTACTTCCTGATTCGGGTTGTCCATCCCGATATAGGCGTGGGTCGAAAAATAGATATCGGTCAGGTCGGGATGTTGCGCCCAGACGCCGGTCGCGTCGTAGCCGTCACCGCCCAACACCGGCCCGGCATACCCGTCGATCCGCATGTCGTTGATCACCCGGGCAGCGTCTTCCGCTGTCCTCGCGCTCAGGAAAACCAGATCGGCGCCCTCGATCGTGGGAACCCGAAGATCCTCCGCCCGCGGGTCGACGGTTTTCGAGGCCACAATCCGTCCCCCGAGTTCCTTGAAACGCGTCTCGAAATACTGCCGCAGCAGCCGAGTATAAACGCTGTCGGGATCGTGCAGCACGGTGACGGAGCGCGCGCCCTTTTTCTTGTAGGCCCATTCCGCCGCGGCCGCCGCCTGCACGTTATCCCCAAAGCACGCCAGGAAGAGATATTCCGGCACCTGGCCCGGCAAACGCGGAGAAGTCGCGCCGCTCGTCAGAAAGACTCGGTCCATGGCGGCAGCGGTCGTCGCGGCGGCCAGAACCATGTCCGTGTTGGACAGGCCGAGGAATCCGACAATCGACCGGTCCGCCTCCAAAGCTTCAATCATCCGCTGCTGAAGTGTCGCCTCGACCGAATCGCCGGGGATCTCCACCGGAGCCAAGCCCCGCCCAAGCACCCCGCCATCCTCGTTGATCTGTCGAATCGCTAAGCGTGCCCCCTTGAGAGAGGGGACGTCCAATACTGCCTGGTGGCCAGATGTATTGTATACGAGCCCGATCTTGATGGGGTGATCCGCTTCTTCAGCGAGTGCAGGCTGAGCACCCGGCAGAAGCATTGCCGCCCCGAACAGGGCGGCCGCCAGTCTTTTCATCCAATGCATTCGGAATCCATCATCCAACGAAGCTGAGAAACTATAGCAATGCTATACGGGGCACAGAAGTACGATACTGCTAGCCTCGCATTCTGGGCAACGCAAGGCCCCGGCGCTTGATCCGGCCATCGTCTCTGTCTCTAATTCACGCGGACATTCCTGGAGGAAAATGAAGATGGAAATTCGTTTGGACGAACGCACGGCCCTAATCACCGGCGGCAGCAAAGGGCTGGGCTTGGCCATGGCCAAGACATTTGCCGAAGCTGGTGCGAAGGTCGCGATCGCCGCGCGGGATGCCGCCACGCTGCAGAATGCGGAGGCGGAGATTAACGCCCTTGTGCCCGGGGCCGCCAAAGCTATCCCTACCGACGTGACAGATCCGGAGCAGTGCAAGGCGCTCTATGCCGCCGCCTGCTCCCACTTCGGCCAAGTAGACATTCTGGTGAACAACGCCGGCCAATCCCAAACCGGCAAGTTCGAGGAGATCACCGATGAAATCTGGGAAGCGGACCTGGCGCTCAAATTAATGGCGCAGGTTCGAATGAGCCGTCTGGCCTTTCCGGACATGAAGACGCGCAAATGGGGGCGCATCATCAACGTGCTCAACACGGGCGCGAAAGCGCCGCGTGGCGGCGGCGCGCCAACCGCCGTGACCCGTGCGGCCGGCATGGCGCTTAGCAAGGTTCTGTCGTTCGAGGGCGCTCCCCATAACGTGCTTGTCAACGCGATGAACACAGGTTTGTTGGTAAGCGACCAGTGGATGCGCCGCCATGCGGAGAGCGACGGCTCCAAGACGTTTGAGGAGTTTATCGCCGACATGGGCAAGAACTTGCCAATGGGACGGATGGGCCATGCCGAGGAGTTCGCCAACCTTGCATGTTTCCTTGCCAGCGATGCCGCCAGCTACATCAATGGCACGGCGATCAACATCGACGGCGGCATGTGCCCGGTTGTCTGACAGTGCGCTTTGAGCCGACTGGCGATCGGACCCATCAAGAGCACAACCCGATCCAGATCGCTGTTAAAGGGGCGCCCCAGGGCGCCCCTATTGTTCATGCAGGCGGCGGCCAGCCTAACGCTGACCTAAAGGCGGCGCCCGACGCTCCGGTGGTTGCACCCGCTGCGCTTCGGTAATGCCAACTCCAAACAGAGGGAAGAGATTATCCTGACCCCAATTGCGAAGGGGGCGCTCAAAAATAATAACCAGACAGAGGATCAACCCGGCAGCCACGGCGAAGCCGACAGCGCTGGCGACGGAGCGTGCAATGCTTCCGCCGGACTGAAGTTGTTCCACCTGCTCTTCAAGGCCAGCGATTCGGTTGATCACGGTCGTTTGCTGGGCTGCGATTTCATGGCGGATTCGGGCAGGCAGCGCGGTCTGCATTTCTGCCCGCAAGTCCTTGCTCTGCTCGCCAAGCCGAACCGCCAATTCATCCAACCGCGACCCCAATACAGAGTCACTTGGAGCCCCAACACGCCCTTCGAGCGCTCGACCAACGGCACGCTCTATTGCCGCCTCTACAGCGGATCGGTTCGCAGCATCCGAGGAAGGAGCGGAAGCGCCTGGGCCTGTTGACGGCGGTTCGAGCGCCGGAGAACGGCGATTCGGGGGGTCACCGCCAAACAAGCGGAAATCCTGGGCCGTTTTCTTGGCTAACTCGTCTTGCATCGTCGGCGGGTTTCCACGCTCCTATTCACGGATAATGCGCCATCGGGTGCCCCCGAGGCAATCGATAGAGGGGAGGTTACCAAGTGTAGCGTAAAGAATATAGCCGCACATTTCATACCTCACCGTCGCGATCAACTATGGCGTTGACCTGCTATGGTGTTGACTTTGGCCAGTCCGCAACAGGCTGGCGGAAAACATAGCTCCCATTTCAGCACCGCTGTTTCACGGCATTCAATACAACCCGCTGGCATTCAGGGCTGGTTTGAGGGTGGCCGGGTCGCCACGGTCTCAAAACCGTTCGGGCCGGCACACTCGCTTCAAAACGTAATACGCCCGCCGATCGATACCGAGTTTTCGGTGAACTCCTCCCTGGAATCTTCCGAGAAACGGTCGGTTCGGGAGGCACCGGCAAACACCGAGAAGGTCGGCCCCAACTGATAATTTACATCAATGCGTTCGCCGATCAGGTGAGTGTCAACGTTTCCGAGCCCCACTCCAACGTCGTCCGCCTCCCGATCGTCGACATAGCGATAGAACCCGGAAAGGGTCACCGAAAGGCGCCGTGAGAGCGCGCGGCTCCATGCCAGGCGCGTCGTTGCGGTCCGTTCGGTGCCGTCGTCGAATTCGCGGCGGGCAAAATTACCGCCGAACGTGATCGTGTTGCGGCCGTAGGTGCCAACCAATCCGAACCCGACGTCTTGGTTCGTCGAGATGCCATCATCCAGGTTGCCGCGAAGAAAGCCGCTCGGAAGCCCGTTATTGCCCGCCAGACCGCCTTGCATCGTGTCGATCGTCAGCCGCTGCACCTGCGTTCCGGAGCGTTGCAGGGCCGTACCGATATCCTGGCTCGCGGAAACGTTCAGGGCCAGATTGGGAGTAACTTGATAGCTCCCCGTGCCGTTGACGCCGAGCGTATCGAAGCGATGCCCGACCTGGAACGACAACTGGGTCCGCGGCCCCGGCGTTGCGTTCGCGCCGACGCTCCAGAAGAAACCGGTGAAATCCCTCGATGAAGTCGGGGCGTCGACTTCGTCATAGCCGACCGTGGCGAGAAGGGCGTACTTCCGGCTGATCCGGAAAGAATTATCGAGTTGAACTCCGAATTGCTCGATGTCGTCCTCGGAGTTGCTCGACCGGGCGATATCCTCGTCCATGTTGAACCAACCGGCGACGAAGGAAGGCCGCCAGGCGCCAAACCGGGAGCCCGAGGTCACAGTGAGATTGGCCGTGTCCACCGTCGCGTCATCCGTATCGCCTGTCGCGATAATCTCCGAATGACGATAGCCGAGCTGACCATCCGCCCAGTTTCCAATGCGTTGCTGATAAATGGGACTGATACTGAAAGTCGTAACGCTGTCCCGTTCGTTCTGGCCGGAAACCCCGCTTGCCGATGCAGCTGAGCCCACATCGATCAATTCTTGACGTGAAGTAATCGCCGCGTCCAGGAACAACCGATCAGACCACAATTCCCCGCGGCCGAACAAATTGATGTTTTGATCGACCTCAGGATTGTAATCCTCGTTGGACTGAGCCAGGAAAGTGACGGTGGTGTCGGATGCAAAAAGAACCCGCCCGCCTTGCCCGATTCCGCTGAGGGAATAAGTCGCTGAGGGGACCAGCGCTTCTTCCGCCTGAGCATCCGGATCCAGATCAACATTGTCGCTATACGTCAGGCGTGCCGACGCGCTCTGCTGGATCTGCCAATCAATCGCGAACCCAGGCTGGGCCCAAGCGGAGACAAGGCCAATTCCAAATGCTGGGACGGCGAGCCATCGTCTTGCTGATTGATGGATTGGTTTTCGCATCGATATGGGCGCCACTCGTCAATCCTGCACGGTATCGGGTGGGAAACCCTGACGATAGTAGGCATTGCGATGATCAGCCTCCAACGTCAACCCGTCACCCTCATTGGGGATTTCCATACCAGAGACACACTCCGATGAGTAGAGAGCAAATCCTACGGTTGCTGCTACAACGCATGTAACGGGCATCGTTCTGGCATTACCGGCCACCGTCTCTTGAACATGGCGCTGTCTCAACCTCCTTAGGTACTATGCCGATTCGGCGCGAGCCCACGGTGTTTTTCCCCGGCTCGCTGGGGGGGCGCGACACAAATCAGGGGTCCGCCAGCCTTGAAGGAACCCCTCAACCGCTGCCCCCGAAAGAGAGGCAAAGCCCCCTTCCTCGAAAAGATGACAACACAAGCGAAGGGTGGAACGGTGATGCCTCTAATCTCCTTTAAGGCGTCCGAAGGCTCCGAACCACGCATTTGAACCCCGCCACTGCGCCACCCCGTCTGTTCGCGCGGGGCAGGCGCAGCGATAGCCTCAAGGTTTGATTGTTCCTAATTTCCCGCGGCTAGAAAATGCTTTCCGGGATGAGGATGATGTCACCTGGCGCTACGGGCGCATTGGCGGAGATATCCCCGTCGCGCAGCAGATCGTCCAAGCGAACGCGCATGGCTTTCTGGTCCTCGCCCTGGCGGCGAATTAACACCGCTTGGTTGCCATCC
>CAYYSC010000066.1:0-11112 GCA_964474065.1 uncultured Rhodospirillales bacterium
CGATCGTCAGGCAGGCCAGCCTCCGCCGCTAACGCCCCCAAGTGGCGCGCGCCAAGGCCGGTGCAGGTAACCGCCCAGGAGCAATCGGTCAGCTTCTCGCGCTTCTCCCAGTCAGGGGTCGTCCAGATGTCTTTGGCGTGCGCGGAAACGCTCCAAGGCAGGCCGCGCAACACGGCGGCGTAGCGGGTAACGGAAGCGGGCGTGTGCAGGAAGTGCGCATAAAGGTGACCAAAACCGCCAGGCAGTTCCGCCGCAAGCACAAGCGCCTGCCCCCACCGCCTCACCCGATTCCGCGAGGGGTCCCGGCACAGGTCTCGCAGCCACAAGCGTTTGGCCGCCGCATACGCCGGCCATCGCCGCACGGTGCGCCATGCGCGCCAAACCCGCAGCGGCTCTTCGTGCAGATATTCGGGAAGATACGTGATAGGAGCCTTTATGGCATCGTGCAGCGCATGCGTCTTGCGATCGGTCGGGCGGCGCAGCGAGATGATGTGCTGCAAGAGCCCCCTTTCCTGAAGCCCCAGAATTTCCTGTGCAATAAAGGTCTCCGACAGGCGCGGATAGCCTTTCAGTACGACGGCAACCGGAACGGAAGAGCCCTCGGAATCCCGCATCAGCCGCCGGCGGAAGCGAAACGCAGATGGTGCGGGCCCCGCCGTTCCATTGCACGTTCTACGAGGCGGCTCAGGTTCTCCAACCCATCCAGCAGACCGGGAACCACCACATCCGACGGGCGGCCTTGCTGGGGCAGGTGACGCAGCGCCGTCGCCATGGTGTGGGCATCCCGAGGCCCGTTCGGGTCCAGCATGCGAACGAGGCCCAACTCCTGCGCACGAGCCGCCCGGATGGACTGCTCCATCCGCGGTTTGAAACGGGGCACCATAATCGCCGGTTTATCGAACGAAAGGATCTCACAAAAGGTGTTGTATCCGCCCATTGCCACCACGCCGCTCGCGCCTGCCAACAAGGTTTCAAGATAGGCATCGAAGGTGATCGCCTCAACCGACGTCAGCGCCTCAATTCGCTGGCGGAACCATGCCTGATGGTCGCCCTGCATGAACGGGCCGAACACGACCAGCGCGCGGTAAGGCGGCGAAGGATGGGCTTCGTAGGCCCGGATGACCCAGTCGACCAGCGCCTCACCGTCACCGCCACCGCCAGGCGTTACCAGCAGATAGGGTTCAGTCCCCACCAGCGCCGCGGCCCCGTCGGCTGCAGCAGGCGCGGAACGCCGGAGATACCCCGTGTAAGTCATTTTGCGTCTGACCGAATCAGCAAGCGGAATACCCTCCAGCGGATTCCAGATCTGGGGCAGACCATAGACCCAGACTTCGTCATAGAAATCCCGGAGCGCAGCCGGCGCGCGCTTGCGCTCCCATTCCGGCCTCAGCGACTCCGGATCATCCATGACATCCCTCAGCCCCAAGACCAGCCGGGTTCCCCTTTCCTGCAGAAGCTCGAGGGTTTCGCGCACCTCGCCGCGGAGGCCCAAAGGCTCCTTGTCCACTAGGAAGATATCGGGATCAAAGATGCGTGCAGTTTCCTTGATAATCGCGGCTCGCAATTCGAGCGTCTTGTCAGCCTCAATATCCAAGGCTTGGCTCGAATATTCGCCATTCGAGAGTTTAATCATTCCCGGAATGCGCACGAAATCCACTCGGGGCCGGAAATCGAAGCTGCCGATGATCGGAGAGCCAGAAAGAATCAACACCGAGAGATGCGGGAAGGCGTCGACGAGCCCATGCGCAATCTCACGGCAACGCCGTAAGTGACCCAGCCCGAAACTGTCGTGGCTGTAAATCAGTAACCGACCCCCGTCGGCAGCCGAAAGCTCCGCCTGTGTCATTCGCCGTTCCCAGATATCGCGACGTCCAGCCCGCCCCGGGAGCTCATCCGACCAAACCAAGTCCGGTACCAGCCCGGATCCGGCTAGCACAAGTGACAACACGGTCAAAACACATTTGTTCGCATCTGCTTGTTGGTACTATATTGCTATCATATTTCAGCATGCGGGCGGCCGCCGATGTCCGTGCGCGCGTGGATCCGCGATGCAACGTTCAATTTACGGATTTATCTTCAAGTACAGCCTGCCACAGCAGATTGTTTTGGTAGTGCTGACATTTATGTCATTTCCCTTCATTTATTTGCAGGCGGAACTGCCCAAGCGCATCGTCAATGACGCAATCAGTGCGCCGCCCGGCGTTTTTCCGATTGAAATCCAGGGTTTCCAGTTCAACCAAATCAGCTACCTGTTCTTTCTTTGTGGCAGCTTCCTCATTCTGGTTCTCATCAACGGGGGCTTCAAGTATTTCTTGAATGTGTTTCGCGGTCGACTGGGGGAGCGGATGTTGCGCCGTCTCCGGTTCGAACTCTACAGCCGGGTGCTTCGGTTCCCTCTGGCGCATTTTCGCCGGGTGAGCCAGGGCGAGATCATTCCGATGATCACCCAAGAGGTCGAACCCCTCGGGGGTTTCATTGGAGACGCAATAGCCCTCCCCCTCTATCAAGCCGGCATCTTGGTCACCCTGCTTATCTTTATATTGATGCAGGATCCGCTCTTAGGCATTGCCGCTGTCGCCTTTTTTCCCGTGCAGGCGGTTATCGTTCCGATCCTGCAGCGACGGGTCAATATGCTGGCGAAAGAACGCGTTCGAAATGTCCGCCGCTTGTCGGATCACTTGGGCGAGAGTATCTCTGGCATTTCGGAAATTCGCGCCAATGACAACGCCAATTTCCAGCGCGCCCGTTTTGCACAGAGACTGGGAATCATCTACCAGATCCGGTACAGGATTTTCCTGCGGAAGTTTTTTATTAAATTTTTTAATAACTTCCTGGCGCATTTTACGCCTTTCCTTTTTTATTCTGTTGGGGGTTACTTGGCAATTCAAGGCGAATTGAGCGTGGGGGCGCTGATCGCCGTGATCAGCGCCCACAAAGACATGAACGCTCCCTGGAAAGAATTGCTCTCCCACTACCAGCAGCGGGAAGACGCACGGATCAAGTACGAGCAAGTAGTGGAGCAGTTCGATCCGCGCGGCCTGATAGACGAAGAACTCCAGGCAAAGACAGAGATCACTCCTTTCAGGCCCGACGACATTGTCGCGTTCCGCGGGGTGGCATTGTCAGATGACGACGGGACTGTTTACCTTCAACACACAAGCCTAGATTTCCGGCTGGACGAGAAGATCGCGATAACCGGCGCTAGCGGCGGCGGCAAAGAGGAGTTCGCGCCGTTGTTGGCCCGGTTGTACCAGCCAACAAGCGGCCGAATTTTGATCGGCGAAGAGGACCTCGCCATGCTTCCGGAGGCGAAGGTGGGGCGGCGGTTCGGCTATGTGAGTGCCAATCCTTACATGTTCTCCGGATCGGTACGCGATAACATTTTGCTCGCCTTGAGGCATGTCCCCGACATCAACGCGGACGAAGATTCGCGGGCGTGGGTGATCGAAGCCCGGCGAGCTGGGAATCCGCCCGATGATCCGGAAGCCGATTGGGTCGATTATGCCAGCGTGGGCGTTTCGGACCCATCGGAATTGTCAGACGTCATCCGGCAGGCCTTGCACGAGGTCTCGCTGGCCAACGATATTTACGAATTTGGGCTGCGCGGCCGCCTTTCCGTTAACGCCAGCGAGGAGCTGCACCACCGCTTTCTGGAAGCCCGCCGTGCCTTGCGACAGCGGCTGGAAGAGGGGGACTTGGCCGGACTTGTGGAACCCTTCGACCCGGCCCGGTTCAATCTTAATGCCACGGTGGCGGAAAACATGATTTTCGGCACTATCGTCGGCGAAACGTTCAATCCGGATCTACTGGCCGGACATGAATATGTCCGTTCGGTTCTTGACCAAGCTGGGCTCAGCGATGACTTTCTTTCCATCGGTCAGCAAGTCGCCCAAATAATGGTGGATCTCTTCGCCGACTTCGAAGCCAGCTATAGCCTGATGGAGCAGTACAGCTTCATTTCGGCAGAAGATCTTCCGGAATTTCAAGCAATCCTCTCTCGAATCGGCCGCGGGACGGGCCATGAGATGGCCGAATCGGATCGGGTTCAACTGCTTTCCCTGCCGTTCCGTCTTGCACCAGAGCGGCACCGGCTCGGACTGATCGATGAGGACATGCAGAGCCGCATCCTCCATGCGCGCCGGCTGTTTGCCCGGGATCTGCCATCCGATCTGGAGGGCGCAGTGGCATTTTTCGATCCCGAAAAACTTAACCCGGCAAGCTCGATCCAGGACAATCTCTTGTTCGGCAAGATTGCCTATCGGCGGCCACAGGCGGAAAATCAGGTGCGGGCCATTGTCAGCGAGACCCTGCGTGAATTGGACCTAATTGAAGCCGTGATCGATATCGGCTTGGACTTCAGCGTGGGGGTCGGCGGAGGCCGTCTGTCCAGTGTCCAGCGGCAGAAGCTGGCCATCGCCCGCGCGCTGGTGAAGAAGCCGGACCTGCTGATCCTGAATAATCCTTTCGGGACATTCGACGAGGCCCTCCGGCTATCACTGATAGACCAAATTCTCCGCGCGCAAGAAGGCCGGGGCGTGGCAGCCGTTGTCGATCGATCGGCGGCGACCGATCGTTTCGATCGGATATTCATTGCCCAGGAAGGCCGGATCGTCCCGGCCGACGATCTTCCATCCACCACGCCGAAAAACGGCCGAACAGAGGGGAGCGGAATTCCATGTCGCTAAACGAGGAAGTTGATGTTCTTCGAAGGGTGCCACTATTCCAGCAAATTGAGCCTCGCCGCCTCAAATTGCTGGCATTCACCAGCGAGCGCCTGGTGTTCGCTCCGGGAGAGGATATCGTCGTCCAAGGCGATCCCGGCGACGCCGCCTATATCATATTGTCAGGCGAGGCCGAAGTTTTGGTAATGGGCGACGCTGGGCCAATCCACGTGGCGCAGTTGGGGAGCAACGAAGTGATCGGAGAGATCGCCATCCTGACGGGGGTGCCGCGCACCGCTACGGTGCGCGCGACCTCGGAGCTGGCCGCTTTGAAAATCGGAAAGGACACGTTCTTTCAGTTGATCGCGGAGATCCCGCAGATAGGCCTGGAGATTATGAAAGAACTTGCGCGTCGCCTGGAGCGGACAACCTCGGAGCTTCAACGGGCGAAGGCGGCGGCATGAGCCGGCTGGACAGTTTCATCCGACGGATGAAGGCGCAACGCGCCTGCCTTAATCTCGCTGCGGACAAGACGAGGGATATTCCCGGCCCGGTTCTGGAACTCGGTCTCGGCAATGGGCGCACCTACGATCATTTGCGCGAGATTTTGCCGGGGCGCAGAATTTTTGTATTCGAGCGCCAAGTCCAGGCTCATCCCGGCTGCATTCCGCCGGAGGAAAATCTCTTTCTAGGGGATTTCCGCGATACGCTTCCCGGCGCCCTCGCCACGATGAAAGAACGGGCGGCGCTCGTTCATGCCGACTACGGCGCCGGAACGCCGGAATATGTGACGGAAATGTCCGCTTTCCTGGCAGATACCTTGCCGACTTTAGTAAAACCCGGCGCCCTGATCATCTCCGACTACCCGATCGATGGGGAGGGATGGACAGCCCTGCCGCTCCCGGAAGGGGTCCAGCCGAACCGTTATTTTATTCGGCAGGCATAGCCCCGGCTCAGTGCCTCTACCTGCAGCAACTCCTGGAAGCCGGGCAGTCAGGTCGGCGGAACCGCTGCCAAGACCCCAGCTGCTCGCGGTGAAATGCGCAAAGTCCTTGTTGCGCGGCTGCGTGCGCCACCCAGTTTCCCTGATAACCGGCCCTGCGTACCGAAGGTCGTAACTGCGTCCATCCCTCTTAGGGGCAGGGTTGCGGTTTTGCTGGTCATCAGCGAGAGTCTATTCTAATTTACAAGCTTGGTGGAACCGCCCAACTAGGTGCCACGTCCGGAATTCCGCTTAAAGCCAGGGAGTGACGATGTACTCGCCCACTTATGCTGCCCCCACGACGGTAGACGAAGCCGTCGGGCTGCTCGCCAATGCAGCAGCCGGTACCGCCCGGGTCCTGTCGGGCGGGACCGATCTGATCGTGCAGATGCGCTCCGGTCGTACCCGCCCGGAACTGATCGTCGATATCAAGAGGATCAACGGAACAATCGGTATCCGCGAGGAAGCCGACGGCTGGCACATCGGCGCGGCGACGCCGGGTGCGATGGTCGGCGACCATGAAAAATTCTCCACCGAATGGCCGGGCATCAGCGAAGCGGTGCAGCTGATCGGGTCCACGCAGGTGCAAGGCCGCGCCTCGTTCGCGGGCAACCTGTGCAATGCCTCCCCAGCCGGCGACAGCGTGCCGGCATTGGTGGCCGCTGGCGCGCAAGCCGTCATCTGCGGCAAGAATGGAAAACGCTCGGTTCCCGTGGAGCAGGTGCCTCTCTCCCCCGGCAAGACCAGCCTGGCGGCGGATGAATTCGTCTATGAGTTCATCGTTCCTCGGCAGACAGCCAAGAGTGCAGACGCCTACCTGCGTTTCATCCCGCGCACCGAAATGGATATCGCGGTCGTTGGCTGCGGCGTCAGCCTAACACTGGACGGCAGTGGCAAATGCACCGCGGCCCGCGTTTCGCTCGGGGCCGTCGCGCCGACCGTGCTTCTGGTCGAAAACGCAGCTGAGCCGTTGATCGGAAACACCCTGGATGATGCGACCCTCGAAGCGCTCGATCAGGCGGCGCAAAATGCGTGTAGCCCGATCGACGACAAGCGGGGAACCATTGAGTACCGGATCAAAGTCGCCGGCGTTCTGGCTCGCCGGACGGCGGCGATTGCCTTCGAACGCGCTGCGGCGCGCTAAGCGAAAGCGAGAGAACAATGGCGAAAACTCACGTCACCTGCACCATCAACGGTGAAGAGGTCGAATACCTCTGCGAACCGCAGCAGACCTTGCTCGACGTTCTGCGGGACGATCTGGGCCTTACGGGATCCAAGGAAGGATGCGGTTCCGGCGACTGCGGCGCCTGCAGCGTCATCGCCGATGGCAGCTTGGTCTGCTCGTGCCTGATGTTCGGCTCGGAAGCCGACGGCATGGAGATCACAACGATCGAGGGTATTGCCACTGCCGACAAGCTGCACCCGGTTCAAGAGCAGTTTCTGAAGCATGCAGCCCTACAATGTGGTTTTTGCACGCCGGGTCTGATCGTCGCCACCAAAGCGTTGCTCGACAAGCATCCGAACCCGACGGACGAGGAAGCGCGTTACTGGCTGGCTGGCAACCTCTGCCGTTGCACCGGTTATGATAAAATCATGAACGCTGTTCATGCAGCCGCAGCTCAGATACGAGGGGAGACTGTGTGATGAATGACGTTACGCTTAGAGAACTGAGGGTCGTCGGTACCCGTCCGGTTCGTCCGGACGGGGTCGATAAGGTCGTCGGCCGGGCAATGTTTGGCGGCGACGCCGTCATGCCAGGCATGATCTTCGGCGCTACCGTGCGTTCGCCGCACGCCCATGCGCGCATCAAGAAGATCGACACATCTAAAGCCGAGGCCATGAAAGGCGTAAAGGCCGTCGTGACCAGCGCGGACTTCCCGGATATTCCGTCGGAAGAGGCGTTCGTCGGCGAAGGCCCGATGAACTTCCGCGACCTCTCCAGGAACCTGATGGCGCGGGACAAGGTGCTCTATGACGGCCATGTCGTGGCCGCCGTCGCCGCGACCTCCAACAGCATCGCCCGTGCCGCAGCCGAATCGATCGAGGTCGAGTACGAGGTTCTGCCGCACGTCATCGACGAAATTGAAGCGGCGAAGGGCGATGCGCCGCTGCTGCATGAGGATCTCTTTACATCCGGCCTGGAAACAAAGCCGAGCACGCCGTCCAACGTTGCCAAGCGCATCGAATTCGTAAAGGGCGATCTTGAGGCCGGGTTTGCCGCTGCCGACAAGATTGTTGAGCGCACTTACAAGACGGCGCCAGTCCACCAAGCCTATATCGAGCCGCACGCCTGCGTCGCGGCCTACAATGCCGATGGCCAGTGCCAGGTAATCTGCTCCAGCCAAGGCCAGTTTATGGTGCGCGCCTACTGCGCAAAACTGCTTGGTTTGGATATTTCCGAAATCCGGGTGACGCCGGCGGAAATCGGTGGCGGTTTCGGCGGCAAGACGCTCGTCTACCTTGAGCCATTGGCATTGGCCCTGTCGAAAAAAGCCGGCCGGCCGGTCCGCATGATCATGGATCGGACCGAAGTATTTCGCGGTACCGGTCCGACTTCCGGCGGTACCGTAAAGGTCAAGATCGGCGCGAAGATGGACGGCACCATCACCGCCGCCGATGCGGAAATGTATTTCCAGGCTGGTGCCTATCCGGGTTCACCAGTGCAGCCGGGCTGCATGACGTGCTTCGCCATGTACGATCTCGAAAACGCGCGGACGATCGGCTTCGATGTCGTCTCGAACCGGCCGAAAGTTGCTGCCTACCGCGCGCCGGGAGCGCCGATTTCAACTTTCGCCACTGAAAGCGCCATCGACGAACTCGCCCGTGAAATCGGCATGGACCCGATCGACTTCCGTCTCAAGAACGCCGCGAAGGACGGGACCAAGGCGCTTTATGGGCCGACCTTCCAGAACATCGGGCTGATCCAGACCCTGGAAGCTGCGAAGAACCACCCGAATCTGAAGGAGAAACTAGGGCCGGACCAAGGCCGCGGCGTCGCTTCGGGGTTTTGGTTCAATATCGGCGGTGAAAGCTCCGCGTCGTTGAACATCAACGAAGACGGCACGGCGGTGCTAGTCTCTGGCAGCCCGGACATTGGCGGTTCGCGCGCGTCGATGGCGATGATGGCGTCCGAGATCCTCGGCATCGACGTTTCGCGGGTTCGCCCCATTGTGGGCGATACATCGTCCGTCGGCTTTACCCATCTGACCGGCGGCAGCCGCGTGACCTTCGCCACCGGCACCGCCGTGTGCGAAGCCACGGAAGAGGTGGTGAAGATTCTGAAGGGCCGCGCCGCGAAGATTTGGGAAATCGACGAGGAAGCAGTGGAATGGCGGGAAGGTCATGCCTACCCGGCCGGTGACAATGCCGGCAAGTTCGAGCCGCTTAGCCTGGCCGATCTCGCGGCTAAAGCTGCCCGTACCGGCGGCCCGATCGCCGCCAAGGCGAGCGTCAACGCCCAAGGCGCAGGTCCGGGCTGGGGCGTGCACGTCGTTGACGTAGAAGTCGACCGGGAAACCGGTCACGTAAAGATCCTCCGCTACACCGCGGCGCAGGACGTGGGCCGGGCAATCCACCCGTCCTATGTCGAAGGCCAGATCCAAGGCGGCGCCGTGCAGGGCATTGGCTGGGCCCTGAATGAGGAATACATCTACGATAAGAATGGGCGGCTCGATAACGCGGGATTTCTCGACTACCGCGTGCCGGTGGCAAGCGACCTGCCGAAGATCGACACGGTGATGATCGAGGTACCGAACCCGCGGCATCCGTTTGGGGCCAAGGGCGTCGGCGAGGTGCCCATCGTTCCGCCGATGGCTGCGATCGCGAACGCGATCTACGATGCAACGGGCGTTCGCATGACCAGCCTGCCAATGTCTCCGCCGAAACTGCGCGCGGCGCTGGACGCGGCGGGCGTGGGCGCCAAGGTCGCGGCGGAATAAGAGGGCAGAGGACGGCGGCAGAGTTATGGCGACGGTACACCTAGGCGCAACACTCTGCCGCCCCTATTGCGGCGACGTCCGGGAAGTTCAAGTCGAGGCCCGCAACATCAGCCAAATGTTGCGGGAACTGGATAAAAAATTTCCGGGCATTGCCAAGCAGATTGACGAAAGTATGGCGATCGCGATTGACGGGGTTATCTTCCAAGACACGGTGATTGAACCAATCGAACCTGACAGTGAAGTCCACCTCATTCCCAAAATCGCTGGCGGATAAGGGACAGTTCGTAAACGGTTGGCCGGAGCGGTTTGCTTCGCCCCTTCTGCTGCCCGGCCTTTCCGAAACCCCGACGGCCGTTACCGACCGTTCGGGGTTTTTCTTAACAGGATTATCGATGTGGTGCCGATAGCCACTCGCGCACGGCTTCGGCAATCCTCGTTAGTGTCTGATCTGCTGCAGGCAGCATTCGGCTCATGTGCAGATACCCATGCAGCACGCCTGGCACTTCTACCAATTCGGCTTCCACTCCGTCCGCCTCCAGCTTTGGCACAAGATTGCATGAGTCGTCCCGAAGCGGATCGCAGCCTGCTGCAATCACGAGGCAGGGCGGCAGGCCCGAAAGATCCTCCGCCTTGGCCGGGTGCCGCAAAGGATCGGCATCGTCGACATCGTCCCGGCTGTAAGCTTGATCAAACCAATTCATCGCCGTGATGGGCAAGCTAAACAGCGCGTCGCCGAACCGCCGCCGGGACTCTGTCTCCGCGTTATCGAATACGCCGTAGATCAGGGCCAGCCCTTTGAAGGGGAATTCGCCCGCTTGCTTGCGGGACAGGGCCGTCGCCAGCGTAATGTTCCCCCCGGCCGAATCGCCCGCCATGGCAATACGTCGCGGGTCCAGGCCCCGGGTCGCGCCCGCCACCTGCAGCCACTTCAAGGCTGCCTCCATATCTTCCAGGGCTGCGGGAAACTTGTTTTCAGGCGCCAGGCGGTAGTCGACGGCCAGCACCGCCGCGCCACTGCGCTCGGCCAGGAGGCGGCAAATACGGTCGTGGCTGTCGAGGGAGCCAAGCACATAACCACCGCCATGCGCGAACAGCAACACGGGCAACCCCGGCATCGCCCCAGGCTTGTAAAGCCGCACCGGGATTGCGCCCGCTGGCCCGGGCACGGCGAAGTCGTCTACTACCGGCAGTTCCGGCTTGATCTCGTTCCAATAGATGCGGTCCCGAAGGTAGGCTTCGCGCACCGTCTTCACGGAGTCGCTGACGCTTACGGCATCTCCGCCGGCCATTTCCTTGCCCTTGGCGAGGGCTGCCTTCATCTCGTCAGAGACAAGTTCCCATCCGGGTACGCTATCGTTCATGGCAATTCCTCATGCGCGTCTGCGCTGACGTTTCCGTTGGCGGGCCTTCACCGCCGGCGCGATTTGGCCGGGCAGCAAACCCCCTGCCGCGAGACTTGTATGCCCAGCCTGCGCCACGATCAAATGGTCCAGGACGGCAATGCCTACGGCTCCGCAAGCCTCCACGATCT
>CAYYSC010000067.1:0-11084 GCA_964474065.1 uncultured Rhodospirillales bacterium
CGACCCGATCGAGATCCGCAAGCGCAACCACATTAAGCCCGACGCCTTCCCCTATCAGACCCCTGCCGGCACCACATACGACAGTGGCGAATTCACCGCGCTGCTGGAGAAGGCAGTCGAAGCCTCCGACTATCACGGTTTTGAGACCCGGCGGCAGGAAAGCTTGAAAAAGGGCCTGCTCCGCGGCATCGGCATTGGCCAGTATCTGGAAGTGACCGGCCCGCCGTCGAAGGAAATGGGCGGCATCCGCTTCGAGGACGACGGCACGGTGACGATCATCACCGGCACTCTGGACTATGGCCAGGGTCACGCCACTCCGTTCGCGCAGGTGCTGTCCTCGCGCCTCGGCATTCCGTTCCACAAGATCAACCTGCTGCAGGGCGACTCGGACGAGTTGCTGGCGGGCGGCGGCACTGGCGGCTCCAAGTCACTGATGGCCTCCGGCACCGCCATCTTCGAGGCGAGCGAGCTAGTGAAGGAAAACGGCGCCAAGATCGCGGCACACGTGCTGGAAGCCTCGCCCGCAGACATCGAATTCCACATCGGCCCGCGCGGCGGCGAGTTCGAGATCGTCGGCACCGACCGGCGTGTCGGCATCATGGAACTGGCGGAGCAAATCCGCACCGGAATCGACCTGCCGCCAGACGTGCCGCAGACCCTCTCCGTCAGCCACGTGGCTGACGGGCCGCCGTTCGCCTACCCGAATGGCTGCCACATTGCGGAGGTGGAGGTCGATCCGGAAACGGGCATCGTCGAGGTGGTGAAGTACACGATGGTCAACGACTTCGGCGTCGTCGTGAACCCTCTGATGGTGGAAGGCCAATCTCACGGCGGTGTCGCCCAGGGCATCGGCCAATGCCTGCTGGAGCGGGTTGTTTACGACGAGGACGGCCAGCCGCAGACCGGTTCCTACATGGACTATGCGCTGCCGCGCGCCTCAGACATGCCGAATTTTGAGATCGGCTATCACAGCGTACCGGCCAAGACGAACCTGCTGGGCGTGAAAGGCTGCGGCGAGGCCGGTTGCGCCGGCGCCATGCCGAGCGTGATGAATGCCCTGGTGGATGCGCTGCGCCGCGAATACGGAATCATGCATATCGACCTACCGGCGACGCCGCTACGCGTATGGGAGGCGATCCAGGCGGTCTCCGCGGACAAGGTAGCCTGACCCGTCATGGCATTGGCGCGCAACGAACAGCAGACAGTCGTTCTAGGCGACCAACGCTACACCGTGGACCGGCGCTGGGCGAAATGGCCCAGCCACATCCCGCAAGGCTTCCTCAGCGAAGTAGCGGTCGGCGCGGACGGCCGGGTTTACGCGCTGCAACGCGGCGCGACCCCGGTCGTGGTTTTCCACCGCGACGGCCGCTTCTCCGAAGCCTGGGGTGACGACCTGATTGCTGACGGACACGGTATCTGGGCCTCATCCGATGGGCGGCTCTTCATCGTCGACCGGGACGCGCACGAGGTAATCGTCACCGACCTTTCCGGCCAGGTGCAGCAACGCCTCGGCCAGCGTCATTGCCCGAACGGCGACGCGCCGTTCAACCATCCGACCCATGCGAGCCGCGCCCCAGACGGGGAGATCTACGTCTCGGACGGGTATGGCAATGTCAACGTGCACCGCTTTGCGGCCGACGGCTCGCTTCTCGCAACCTGGGGCATGGTCGGCAGTGGGCCCGGCGAATTCACCACGCCGCACGCCACCTGGGCGCTTGCGGACCGGGTGTTGGTGGCCGACCGGGAAAACGAACGGGTGCAGGTGTTCAGCCGCGAAGGCGGGCATTTGTTCGACCTGACGGGCCTGTTCCATCCGATGGCGATCTGGGTCGACAGCGAAGGCTTCACTTACGTCTCCGACCAAGTACCACGCATCGTGAAATACGCGCCGGACGGGCAAATCGTGGGGCGCTGCCGCGGCGCCGTCAACGGCGCACACGGCCTTTATGGGGACGCCGACGGAAACCTCTATCTCGCCGAATTGCCGCCCGCGGGTCTCACCAAGCTGAACCGACTTTAAGCCGATCACGCTTTTTCAACCGCTTGTGTCCCACCGTGACGAGGCGTGATCGGCCAAGTCGCGCGGGATATATTACCTTCAGCCTATCGACACGCTCCAATAAAACGAGGTGGCGCGATGAGGCTGCTTTCAATTTTCTTTCTTGGGCTTTTCTTGACCGCATGCAGCGACACTTACTCGAAAAACCCGGCGCTGTTCTATAAGCCCGAAGACTGCAACAACCCTGCGAAACGGTCGCATCCAGACTACGTCGCTGCGTGCGGCAACGAGGCTTAGCGAGGCGCCCACGCGATTTCCAGGATCAGCTTGCGCCGCACCGCGTCCGCGAACGTGGTCCGGTTATCGGCGGTAATGACGAAGCTGCCGGGGCCGCCGATAATCTGGTCGGTAAAGGCTTGCTCCAAGTCGTAAGCGACGGGCCGACCGCTGCATTCGGTAGCGCGACACAAGATGGCAAGGGCGTTGATCGTCACGCCGGCGGCCAAAATCGACGCCCGCACCGGTGCAATCTCCGGGCCGTTGCCGTTCCAGGCGCTGTCGCCAGAAAAATCGATGACCCGCCGCAATCCCGTGATCGCATTACCCTCAATCAGATCGAAGGCGGTCTGCAAGGCACTGCCGATGGCGTTGGAGCCAAAGGCACGGCGTGGCGCCGCACGCAACGCACCCGCAAAAGCCTCTGCATCTTCGGGGCTGCCGATTACCGCCCATGGCACAACGACATCCTGATGGAATGCGTCGCCCCATTCGACGAATGTCACGGCCACCTTGCCATACCATCCGCCCGTCATCGCTTTGAGTACCGCCGGGTCGGTAATCGCGCTGGCATAACCCTCGCGCTGAAACGCGATTTCCGCCTCGTCGATGGAACCTGAAGCGTCCGATAACAGCACCAGTTCCAAATCCACGGTCTGGTCCTGGGCTCCAGCAAGCGATACCAGTCCAAGGATGGCATTGAAGGCAACGAAGACAACGAGGAACAATCGCATCGAACCGGCTCCCTAGATCTTCGCCCAATCGGGCGGAATTTGGCCGCTTCCTGGCTGGCGCCTTATCCCGTTTCTTGTCGGCGGTCTCTGACGCATCGACGACAGAATGCCAGCTTCCCATGCCGGTGCGCTAGCCTAATAAGAATTGCTACCGTGATGGCATTTGCTATTTTTATGAGAAGCGTTACGAGTTTTATGAGAAGCGTTAACGAGATATCAACTGCTGCTTATTTTTCGAGAACGGGCACGCGGAGTGCTGGACGGATGACCGACGAAGCCACGATGGCGATCGACGCCGCGATTGCTGCGCAGAAGGCCGGCAACTGGTCCGCGGCCTTGTCCGCATGGCAAATGGTGGAGATGGAAGCAGCTGGCGCAGAGCGGCCAGGCGTTTGGATCGGCAGAGGCAAAGCGCTGGAACACCTCGACCGCGCCAGGGAAGCCAGGGCCGTCTACGCGGAAGGCGCCGAAAAATGGCCGGATCGACGTGAATTCGCTTTCGGCCTGGCACGCCTCTCCGAACGACAGCAAGACTGGGAAGACGCGCTGGCGCGTTGGCAAGAGGCAGCGCGCCGGTGGAAGGAAACGCCCGAGCCCCATTTCGGAGCCGCGCGCGCACTACTTCGGTTGGGCCGGACGACGGAGGCGGAGGCTGCAGCCAAACAGACAGCCGAGCAATGGCCCGACGATCTCCGGGCCAAACTGTTGCTCGCGGAATGCCTGGAGAATCAAGACGACCCGGGCGCAGCGCTTGCCTACGCCCAGCGGCTGACGGAGGAACATCCGGAAAGTATTCCGGCTGCCATTCGGTATTCGCAGATCCTTTCTCAGATAGATCGTCCCGACGAAGCCTTGGCGGAAATGCGGCGCATTCTTGCCGCTATCCCGCCAAGCCAAGGCGGGAGACCGCGTTCCGCCGCCGCCGTCCGCACGGTCAATCTGCTGAACCAAACCGGCCAAGCGCAAGAAGCATTCGACACCTGCGAGGGCGCTCTGCGTGCAGATCCGGACCACTTCCCCCTGCTTCTCGAGAGGGCGGCCGCCCTGATGGCGCTGGGGCGTTTCGAAGAGGCGGCCGCCGGCTATCGTGATCTGGTCCGGCGGTTCCCGGATGCCTGGGAACCGTATGCCGGCCTGGCAGCCATCGCCCCGCACCTCCCAGAGGGAACGTTCGAGGGAATTCCCGAGGGGGCAGCAGACAACCGTCTGCTGCAACTGGCGGCCAGCAAGGACCCACTCCGGCGTCCGGTCATTCGCTATCGCTCGGAGGAAATCGCCGAGAGTCCCGCAGGGGACTCGGGAGTGTTGGTCCTGCTGTTCGGGGGCGCTACCCGCAAAAAGCTGGGGATGCCGGTCGAGCTGCTGGACAAGTACTTCGCGCTGCATGGCATATCGGCCATCTATCTGGCAAAATTTTTTGCCGAAGGGTTCCTGGACGGGCTGCACGTCTCCACCCCGGAATCGGATGAACTCTGGCAATACCTCTCGGATGCGCGCCGGCGGCTGGGCTGGCGGCGGCTCTACATGGTTGGGGTCTCCGGCGGAGGGTTAATCGCCCTTCGTCATGGGATTGCGCTTCAGGCAGACGGCGTGATCGGCATCAGCGCGCCAACGAACCTGACGGCCGAGTTTATGCAGCAAGGAGCGGACGAACGGGCCAGACTGACCATCCAGCGGCTGAACCGCAGCCGTCCCCGTGAACTGCTGGATATATTGCCTTTGCTGGAGGCTTGCCCGCGCCCACCGCAAATCGACCTGATCTACCCCTCCGAAAGTCCCGGGGACCGCCGGCAGGCGGAGTATATCCAACATCTGCCCACAGTCCGGCTGCACCCGGTTCCTGGATGGAAACAGCACAACGTACTCGAGAAAATCGTCGCGTCCGGTGAAATCTTTGGTTTTCTGGACCGGATTTTGCTCACGAATAGCGATTGAAAGTTCTTTGGGCTCGGCACAAGCAGGGGAGAGGCCGATGAAATCAGCAAACGGGGCTCAGCAGGACCGCGAGATCATGCGTCGGGTGAGCGCGCTGCTCCGCGCGAACCCAGATCTGGCTCCCGAATACAACTCCATGAGAGAGCGTGCCCGGAATCTCCGTGTTGCCGGCTCTTACGACATCACCTCCCGCTGCAATCTCTGGTGCGAAGGCTGCTACTATTTCGCGGGCGACCAGCACGCCCTGCGCGATGAAGCTGACCTCGAGCGTTGGCGGGTCTTTTTCGAATCGGAGCGCGATCGTGGCGTGACCTTCGCCTATATCGGCGGTGCGGAGCCCGCTCTTGAGCAGAAGCGCATTCGACTGGCGCAAGAAAACATCCCGTACGGCACCGTCGCGGCTAACGGAACCATCAAGATCAATCCGGATATCCACTACCGAATTATTGTCTCCGTTTGGGGCGACGAGCAGTTGACGACCGAGCTGCGCGGCGGCAGCACGTTCTGGAAGGCGATCCGTAACTACCGGGACGACGACCGGGCATTGTTCGCCTATACCATCACCAAGCAGAATATCGACCAAGTGTCCAAGGTCGTGGAGATACTGGCGGGCGAAGGGGTGGAAGTCGCCTTCAACATGTTCAGTCCGACCACTGCCTATCTCGAAAAGCTCCGGACCGCGGCCGAGAATGACCGGGAATTCTTCCGCGTCAGCAACCCGGAAAACAATCTCTGCTTTACGGACGACGACCTGAAACGCTGCCGCGACACCGTCGATCAGCTGATCGCGCAATATCCCAATAACGTCATCTATCCCCGCGCGTTCAACCGCGAAGTCACCGCATCTGCGCCGCTCTACGATCTGGATCCAGAAACGGGGATCGCCACCAATTGCGCCGGGCGGCACTCGGAACTGCGCACCTATCTCAGCACCTTGGAATTGAGCGACCGCAAGTGTTGCATGCCCAATATGGATTGCAGCCAGTGCCGGGCGCTGACCGCCTACCTCCCCTCACGGCTGAAACCTCGCCCAGGGGACGTCGCTGACCGGCAAAGCTTCATCGATTGGATCGAGATCTGCCAATTCTGGACCTGGTTCTATTTGGGCAGGGAATACCGCCCAACGGTTCAGCAGGTTGCGGCCGCTGCAGCCGCGGCCTGAGCCGCACAACGCCCTGGACCGGTATTGCCGGTCAACGGCTCACGGTGCATGGTGCGCGGCAATTATGTCTATGAGAGGAACAACCATGCCTGACACACTGGCGCCGCGTTACTCGCCGCTCGTCCCCCAGGACATGCTGGACGAAATCTTTTGGAAGGACGCCCGCGAACCGGAAGACGAACGCCTCTGGGTACCGAACGGCCCCGGCCGCTGGTCGCGGCCGCTCTGCTTGTGCGTTTCTCAGGGCTATTGGGTGCATCTGACCAAGGTGACGGAAGCCGGCATCGTTTCCCGCCACCGCCACCCGGCCCCCGTCCACGGTTTCGTGCTGGAGGGCCGCTGGCGCTATCTGGAGCGGGACTGGGTCGCCACCGCAGGCAGCTATCTGTTCGAACCGCCGGGTGACGTGCATACGCTGGTGGTGGACGAGGGCGACCATATGTTGACCCTGTTCCACAACAGCGGCGCCCTGCTCTATTGCGACGATGAAGGCAACACGATCGGCTCTACCGACGTGTTCGACCGGGTCGAAGCCGCGCGCAAGCATTACGAAGCGGTCGGCCTTGGCGGCGACTTTGTAAAACGGTTCATTCGCTAGCGATTTTTTATGCCCGCATGGGGCAGAACAGGCGATCAGCAAGAGTTGATCGCCTGCCCCGCTCGACAAGATGTTATGGCCGCTTCACAATCATGGCCATGCGCCAATTCCCGCTTCTCGCATTGGTAATTGCCGTCTGCCTTGGACTTTTTGAAGGAAAAGCAGACGCAGAAGAACTTGTGGATATCGAACTGGTGCTGGCGGTCGACGTTTCCCGCTCCATGAGTCCTGGCGAGTTGGAAATCCAGCGCCGCGGCTATGCGGAAGCCCTGACCAGCGATGAGGTCTTGCGGGCCATCATGGGCGGGATCTACGGCCAAGTCGCTCTTACTTATGTCGAATGGGCCGGCACGTCCTCACAGCGCCCCATCGTCGCCTGGACTCTGATCCGCAATCGGGAGGATGCCGTCAAAGTCGCTGACCGGCTCACAGCGGTGTTCGATCAGTCGCTGCGCCGCACTTCGATTTCCGGCGCAATCGATTTTGCCGCGGGCCTGTTCGATGACAACGGTTTCCGTGGATTGCGCCGCGTGATCGATATTTCGGGCGATGGACCCAACAATCAGGGGCGGACAGTGACTCTGGCCCGTGACGAGGCAGTTGCCCGCGGCATCATCATCAACGGCCTGCCCCTGATGACCCGGGACGGCATGGGCATCCAATGGCATCTTGAGGATCTCGACGTCTATTATCAGGAATGCGTCATCGGCGGGCCTGGGGCATTCGTCGTGCCAGTTCTGGAATGGCGCCATTTCCCGGCCGCAGTCCGTCGCAAACTGGTACTGGAACTGGCAGGTCACTCGCCTGCGCCTGCGCTGCGCCCCTCACCGATTTTGGCGGCCGCCTCCGGCTACGACTGCCTGGTGGGTGAAAAGCGCTGGAACTCGATTATGGGCGATACGGACATGCGGTGACGCGGGCAAGGCCGAGGCCGGCCAAATTGCTCCGCAGCGCCGGCTCACGAATATTGCCGAGGCGGACGCCGTCAGCCTGATGAAGCGGCCCTTGCGCATTGTGAATGTCGGCGTCATATCGAGACAACGTATCCTCAACAATCGCTCTCCCCCGAGGTCCAAGTAATGCCCGCTTCTCTTGCGGAGCAGGTCGCGCGACGCCGCACCTTTGCCATCATTGCCCACCCTGACGCCGGCAAAACCACGCTAACGGAAAAGTTACTGCTTTTCGGCGGCGCGATTCAGGCCGCCGGCGCCGTGAAAGCGCGCGGCGAGCAGCGCCGCGCCCGCTCTGACTGGATGAAGGTGGAACGTGAGCGCGGGATCTCCGTCGCCTCGTCTGTCATGACTTACGAGCATGAGGGCGTCACTTTCAACCTCCTGGATACGCCGGGCCACGAAGACTTTTCGGAAGATACCTACCGGACGCTCACCGCCGTCGATTCCGCGATTATGGTATTGGATGGCGCGAAAGGGATCGAGCCGCAAACCCTGAAGCTGTTCGAGGTTTGCCGTCTGCGTGACATCCCGATCATCACCTTCATCAACAAGTACGACAGGGAATCGTTGGACCCCTTCGACCTGCTCGATCAGATCGAACAGACTCTTGCGCTGGAGGTTACGCCGGCCAGTTGGCCCATCGGCATGGGCCGCGAATTCCTCGGCTGCTACGACCTGTTGAGGGACAGCCTGCATCTGGTCGCCCGCTCCCGCGACGGCATGCCGGACCCCGGCGAACGATGCCAGGGGATCGATGACCCAAAGCTCGACGATCTGTTGCCGGCGGACAAGGTCGCGAAGCTGCGCGAAGAGGTAGAAATGGCCAGGGAACTCTGCCCGGCATTCGACATGGAACTGTTCCGCGGGGGCCATATGACACCGGTGTTCTTCGGCAGCGCCATTAACAGTTTCGGCGTGCATGAATTGCAGGAAGGCTTGGCCGCCCTGGCACCGCCGCCGCGGGTGCAACCGACGGCCGCACGGGAAGTGCAACCGTGCGAAGACAAGGTTAGCGCCTTCGTCTTCAAGATCCAGGCGAACATGGACCCGAAACACCGCGATCGCATTGCCTTCGTGCGCCTGTGCTCCGGCGAATTCAAGCGCGGGATGAAATTGAAACATGTGCGCAGCGGCAAACAGATGGCAATCTCCGCACCACTGATGTTCCTCGCCCGGGACCGGGAGGTAGCCGAGCAAGCCTACCCGGGCGATATCCTTGGCATTCCGAATCACGGAAATTTGAGAATAGGAGACGCTCTCACCGAAGGAGAGGAACTACGATTTACCGGCATTCCCAGCTTCGCACCCGAATACCTGCAGCGTGCGATGCCGGAAGACCCGATCAAGGCAAAACACCTCGGCAAGGCGCTGTTCGAACTGGCAGAGGAGGGCGTCGCCCGGGCGTTCCGGCCCCTGATGGACGCGTACTGGGTCGTCGGCGTGGTCGGCGCGCTCCAGTTCGAGGTTTTGGCCGATAGGATCCGCACGGAATATGGGATTCCGGTGCGGTTCGAATCGGCCGGCCTGTATACCGCCCGTTGGGTCGCGGGGCAGACCGAGCGCCAGATTAAAGAGTTCCAGGACAAGAATCGTTCAGCTTATGCGGAAGACCATGACGGGTCTCCCGTCTTCCTGGCCCGGAACGCTTGGCATCTGAATCATACCGAGGAACAATGGCCGGATCTCCAGTTTCTAAAGACGAAAGAATGAATAATCCGCCGCGGCACATCAAGTTATAGGCGGCTTGAATTGCAAGGCGACCTCTGACCCAATAGTGCTAACAAATGTCGGAAATTGGAAGCATGGGAGAAGGGAGCTTGGCCGAAATTCGCCTCACAAAGGAAGAAGCGGACGCTATAGCTGCATTGATCGATGCATGCGCCTGCACGACGCTCCGCAAGGCCTCTCGGGTCGTTACTTCGCATTTCGACCAAGCATTCGGAGGGACCGGCCTGAAGTCTACACAAATCTCGGTAATGCTGGCCGTGGCCGTGCATGGACCAACCACAATCCGGCGCCTGGCGGATGCTGCGGTAATGGACCCCTCTTCCCTATCGCGCGCTCTGCCCCGGCTCGAACAACTCGGCTATATCAAGAAGTCGATCGGACAATCGCGCCGCAGTCGCGAAGTCGAGATCACGGAAGAAGGCTTGTCCCTAATCGCCGGAATCATGCCGATATGGAAATCGGCGCAAAACAAATTATTGGAAGTGATCGGCCCGGGCAATCACTCGACCTTCCTTGATTTGCTCCACCGGGTCATTCTTGCGAGTGATCAGCCAGACGATCGCGAGTATGGGCAGAACACCAACGCAAGCATCACCGTCGCCTGTTAAATTCGTCTCGTTTGAGGCATGTCGTTTCCTAAAAGGCGCCTCACCGCCACGATCTGCTTCGTTACAAGCAAATCATAGTTCGAGGCGGCGATAGGCCCTCTTTTGGCTCCGCTGAAGCGCAGGATCAGCCGCCCTTGATGCCTTGCACGTTGACATAAACCGCGTAAAGCGATTGGCTCGCGGCCATGAAGAGGCGGTTCCG
This sequence comes from uncultured Rhodospirillales bacterium, assembly GCA_964474065.1. Classification (GTDB taxonomy): domain Bacteria; phylum Pseudomonadota; class Alphaproteobacteria; order Bin95; family Bin95; genus JACKII01. The sequence continues at coordinate 10,196 of CAYYSC010000067.1, forward strand.
CTCGCGTCCGCCAAAGCAGACATTGGCACAGCGCTCCGGCAGGCGGATGCGGCCGATAGCCTTGCCATCCGGGGCAAAGACCATCACGCCGTCCAGATACTCATCTCCCATGCCCCAGCCGCACCAAAGATTGCCGTCGGTGTCGCAACGCATGCCGTCGGGCGTGCCACCATTCCCGGCATCGATGTGGACGCGGCGCGTCTCTTTCCGGACGCTCCTGCCGTCACTCGCCATGTCGTAGGCGAGAATCGTGCGCGTCGGCTCGGACCGGCTGGCGACGACATAGAGAATGCGCTCGTCCGGCGAAAAACAAAGACCGTTCGGCCCATCGATGTCGTCGGCGATCACCGTCATCTCGCCGGTCTCCGGGTCGAGGCGGTAGACGGCCGGGGTCACCTCGCTTTCCGCCTTGTGCCCTTCGTAGTTGCCGAGAATGCCGAATACCGGATCCGTGAACCAGACCGATCCGTCCGATTTCACCACTACATCGTTTGGAGAGTTCAGCTTCTTGCCCTGGAAGCTGTCGGCTAGGACCCTGATGGAACCGTCATATTCGGTCCGGGTAAGCTGGCGGCTGTGCTCGCAGGTTACCAGCCGCCCCTGGCGGTCCCGCGTGTTGCCGTTCGCAAAGTTCGACGGCTTCCGGTAGACGCTGACCTCTCCGGTCTCCTCCTCCCATTTGAGGATGCGGTTATTCGGGATATCGCTCCACAGCAGATAGCGCCCATCGCCGAACCAGACCGGCCCCTCCGCCCAGCGGCAGCCGGTATAGAGGCGTTCGATGGCCGCCGAGAAAATACGGATCGACGCGAAACGGTCATCGAGAATGTCGATATCAGGATCGGGATAGCGGGGAAACGCCCGCCAGCCGGCGGATTTCGGGTTGTCG